>JAGQPK010000786.1 GCA_020426755.1 Planctomycetales bacterium | reverse complement strand
GCACGGATGACACACTGACGGACATTCTCAATTACTTCGACGCACAATTTGGTGCGGATGTGTCAGTTAGCGGCAACACGCTTGTGTTGCGGGACGCTAACAATGCCACGTTTACGTTCTCGAAGTCGGTCACGGCTCCGCCGACTGGCGGCGACCTGTCGGTGGACAACGGACACAGTACCGTAAGCCATTGGCAAAACGGCAATGTGGTTTTGTCGGGCACGCCGAAGGAAGGCGAAGTCTGGCAGCTCACACTGACCGCTTGGAACGGCAGTGCGACGACGGGCAGCTACACCGTGCCTGACAATACGAAAACGGCCGCTGACGTGGCCAATGAAATCGTTCGCGACCTGACTGGCACGTTGGGTACCACTGGGCAGATCCCCCTCAGTGGCACACCAACGCATGTTGCTGTACAAGTCGCTCCTGCTGCACTGCAGGCCACCGCTGAGATTAGCGGTACGGTCAGTGACGCGTGGCAAGCACAAATCGTGCTGCAAGACGACGACGCGACGTATGAAGTCGGTGACGTCTGGTATCTGCAGCTTGCCGGAAAAGCAGAAGTTAGCTACGCCGTGCAGAATGGCGACACCCTGCAACAGATCGCGCAAGGTTTGGGCACGGCGCTTGGTGCCGGCTACGCCATCAGCACTGCCTCATCGACTGGCGGCACGGTCGACACGTTGCTCGTGCAAGCAGACGACGGCCAAGCGGTGTCTGTGACATCGATTCGTCAAGTGAGGAAAGCAGGAGATATCCAGGGGGCAGCGGATCCCAACGGTGGCAATCACATGACCGGGGCGGTCACGTTGCCGTTGGAACTTGCCCAAGACCAGGGCTTCCCCTTCGGTGAAACGTGGACGATTCGGTTGAACGGACGCAGCTTCCGTTACACCGTGCCCACGCAAAACAACATCGCCTACCAAGACCGGAATCTCGCCTACATCGTCTCTCAGTTAGCAGAGATCATTGACAGCGCGACCGAAGACGGACAAGACCTCTATCAGGTTGTCCATTCGAACTCGTCGATCACCGTCTCTTTTGCCAGCAATCCGTCCGCAGGCCCGTACGATACGATTGCCGCAGATATCGCCCGCGGTGACGGTTCTGTACGTGCCGTGATCGACATCGACCATGCCAATTCAATTCAAGGTGCTGAGAAAACTTACGTGCCGCGGCGCGAGCAGTTTACTTACACGTTCTTTGGAACGACGTACACGTACTACTACTGGACGTATGACCTTCAGACGTTTAACTACACACAAACGCCTTATGTCGAGTTATGGTTTGAGCCGGTGGGAACGAGTGGCTTCCAGTTTGTCGCTGACAGCATGAACTCAGACCTGATTGATGAAGGAAGCCTGACGCTTAACGACGCCTTCCTGGAACGTGAACTGAGGGATGCTGGCAAGTACCGGGTCCGCGTTGGTTCGTTCCGCGATTACGCGGATAACTCCTTCTTGGTCGATGCGAAGATGGGCGTCGCGTCCGGCATTTCCTATCAGGTGAACGTGTCCGTCGATCGACACGCGACAAACACCGACGCGATTGAGTTGTATGGCAAGACAGTGACCTTTACGTCCGGCAATGCGTTGGCACAGAAAGGGACCATTACCGATTATGATCCGCAATCGAAAACTTTCACGGTTGAGAACATCACGTCACTCAATCCGTTCGTCAGCGAACCGCTGGCGATCACACCCGCCATTGGCGATCAGTTCGACATCACGTTCAACTTGGCGGAGGAAGGTTACGCCTATGAACCGGTTGACGATAGCTACACGATCGAACTGACGAAGCAACCGGCGGACGGTGAAGTCGTCACGGTAGACGTGTTGCCGCAGGTCACGCGCACGTACAATGCCGATGCGGCTTTCGATGCCAATGCGAACTATGGCGAGAACGCTGCGATCCAAGTTGCTGTCGCCACGCCGCAGGCGAAGATCGAACTGACGGGCACGCCGACCAACGGCGAAACGTGGTCGGTATTCCTCGATAATCAAGAGTTCGATGTGCCCGCTGGTATCGATTTGCCAGCGACGGCGACCGCATTGGTCAATCGCATCGAAGGTCAAGTTGTCGCTGGACGTACTTATCATGCGACAAGTCTCGACGCGACGACGCTGCTGGTCACGGCCGAAGTGAATGGCGTGCCGCAAAACTTCTACGCCGACTTCCAGATCACACCGGAGACGGACGGTGTCATCGAACAGACCGGCACGGCAGGGCAAACTGGCGGCACCTGGGCTACCGCGCAGTTCGAAATGGCGGGCATTCCAGCCCCGGCCGAACATTGGACGTTGACCTTGGATGGCACGCCGTTCGACTATCTCGTCCAATTCCGCGACGATTGGGCCGACATCGCCAGCGAGTTGGCGGAGTTGGTGAATGCCAATCCGGCCTATGTGGCCACGGTGATCGGCCGCGTGATCACGATCAATCGTCAGGACCAAGGCGACTTCACCGCGACGGCTGCGATCACACCCGACAGTCAGGGTGATGCGACGGTGACGCCGCAAGTGGTCTTCGTTGGAAACAACCATCCGACGCTCTCGGCCAACTGGAACCTGCCGCAAACCGTTGGTGTTCGCGCCATCGACGACCCCTTTATCGATGGCAGCGACGCGATCGTATTCCCGGGCATGGACGAGCGTGTCAATGAAATTCGCGGACCGTTGACTGTTGATGGTGGTATTCAAGTCGGTGAAGAGCAGTTCCTCGAGTCACCCTTTATGCTGCCCGGCGAAATGAACTTCCAGATGCCAGATGGCGACATCACCACGGTGGTCGCTGTGGACATCGGCGGAACGAACTACCTGGGCTTCCAACACGCGGGCGTAACACACGTCGATGCGACGACGGGCGAGCAACCCGGCTTCGATCCGCGTATCGATCCGCGCGTCAGCGGGGCAATCTACGAGTTTCTGATCGTCGACGGCACCGAGCGTGGACGCGTCTTCGAGGTGCTCCAATTGAGCGATGTGTCGTCCGAAGTCGTCGTGCTCGACTATCTCTACGATGACTTCCTGACCGAGATCGGCGGAGTCGGCAACTTGGCCGCTGCCGCGCAGACTTACTT
>JAGQPK010000785.1 GCA_020426755.1 Planctomycetales bacterium | reverse complement strand
GTGAGAGAACCGAATCTGAACCGCCGGCGTGGCGTCGAATCCAAATGTGAGAATTTGTTATTTACGGATGCCAGCGCGGTTCTAAACTGCCTCGCGCCACAATATCAGATCGCGGCAATTCTCCTAGGGAGCAGTCGATGACCTTGGATTCGACGTCGGTTTTGATCAGGCGTGCAATCAATGCAGATGCGGCAGCGGTGGGCGAATTGTTCAACCGCAACCGACTGCGCTTGCGACGGTTTGTTGACCTCCGGCTTGATGATCGTGTGCGTGGCCGTATCGACCCCTCGGATGTGGTTCAGGATGCCTGCATTGAAGGTACACGACGACTCGACGAATACTTTTTACTGACGCAGATGCCGTTTTATGTCTGGCTGCGACTGATTACAGCGCAGAAGCTCGCGTTGGCTCATCGGCATCACTTGCGAGTCTTGGCGCGGAATGCAGCGCGGGATGTGCCGCTCTTTGCTGCGAACTTGCCTGATGCCAGCTCAGCGTTGTTAGCCGCGCGGTTGTTGGGGCGATCGGCGACGCCATGTCAGGCGGCCTTGCGGGCCGAACAGCAGCTCCGTTTGCAGGGAGCGTTGGAGTCGTTGCGACCGCATGACCGTGAAATAATCGTGCTGCGGCATTTCGAACAGCTGAGCAATTTGGAAACAGCGAGTGTCTTGGGGCTCAGCGAGACTACTGCCAGCACGCGGCACGTACGTGCTCTTCAGCGGCTCAGAAAGATCCTGGATGCGGATCCAAACTTTCGCGATTTGCTGTGAATGAACGTCGGGCAGCGCTTCGTTGTAGCAACGGGCGCTGCGGAATGATTGAGTGCCCATTTTGCAGGTCAGCGGCGTAGATCTACTATGAGCGAGACCCTTAAAGGCGAAGAGGTGCCATCGGCTGCTACGATCGAGCAGTTGTCAGAAGCCTACTTGGCGAAGTTGCGAAATGGCGCGTCGCCGTCAATCTCGGATTACGCTCGACAGTATCCGCACTTGTCTGCCGAAATTCGCGACGTGTTTCCTACGTTGGCCATGTTGGAACGCTTGAGGCCAACCGAGGTACACGAGACTGCTTCCCTCGTGATCAAAAAGTTGGGTGAATACTGCATACACCGTGAGATTGGTCGCGGCGGCATGGGCATCGTCTTCGAAGCGGTGCATGAGACGTTGGGGCGGCGAGTTGCGCTCAAGATGTTGCCGCTGCACTTGGCAACCGACGCGACCTTAGTCGAACGCTTTCATCGCGAAGCCAAACTCGCAGCACGCATGCACCACACGAATATTGTGCCGGTGTTTGAAATTGGCAACGACGAAGGAGTTTACTTTTATGCGATGCAATTCATAAATGGGTTGGGATTGGATAAAGTCCTGACCGAGATTCGTCGCATACGCGGCCCGGCAGCAGGGCAGCCGGCAGGAGTGACGTCGACTAGCTGCTCGTCGCAGCATCTTCTGCAGAGTATCACTGGTGGACTGTTCGCGGCAGACTCGGTTGTCGTGTCCAAATCAATCGCTGCCGCTCCCTGTACGCACTCCTCCGCCGCGCAATCTCAATCGATATCCGCTGAGAAAGTAGCCAGCGCTTCATGCGAGGCTGCGGCGCCGGGCAGCCATCCGTCATCGGTGCGCTTGCCGGGAGACGCGATGGTCTCGGACTATTCGAGTGCGATTCAGCACTACTTTCGCAGCATTGCGCGTGTCGGGCTGCAAATTGCTGAAGCGGTGGGATACATCCATTCACAGAATCTACTCCATCGCGACATCAAGCCAGGCAATCTCTTGCTGGATACGCAAGGCGTCGTGTGGGTCACCGACTTGGGACTGGCGCACGATGAAGAGTCTGCCGGGTTGACACGCACTGGTGACATCGTCGGAACCGTGCGCTACATGGCGCCAGAACGCTTTCGTGGTCAGGTTTCTCCTCGCAGTGATTTATATAGCGTCGGCCTGACGCTGTACGAGTTGTTGACGCTCCGACCGGCGTTTTCGCGAACCGACCGTAGTCAATTAATGCACGAGATTCTCAGTGTCGATCCCTGTCGACCGAAATCGCTTGACGCGCGAATTCCGCGAGACTTGGAAACGATCGTGCTGAAGTTAATCGATCGTGAGCCTGAGCGACGGTATCAAACGGCACATGCCTTGGCTGAAGACTTGCGTAGTTTTTTGGGCGATCGCCCGATCAAGGCGCGTCAGTCGAGTCCGATCGAACGCTGTTGGCGTTGGTGTCGTCGCAACGATGTGGTTGCTGCCTTGTTGGCATCCGTCGCGTCGCTATTGCTAGTTATGGCAATTGGCGGAGGACTTGCCGCTCTTATATTTCACGAGCAAGCAGGACAATTGACCAAGCAGGCAGAGGAGCTGCGACGAGAGCAGCGTCAGTCAACACACCGTCTGTATGACGCTCTCGTGGCACAGGCGCGGGCAACTCGGCTCAGTGGACAAGTTGGGCAACGATTCGACAGCCTCAAGGCGCTCACCGAAGCCACACTGCTTGCGAGTCAGCTCGAGTCCGTTCCGGCCCAATTGCTTTCCTTGCGGAACGAAGCAATCGCTTGCATGGCGCTCACGGACGTTCGTTTAGCCCAACCAACGCAACGGACGCCGCCGCGCGCTCGTATCTTAGCGTTCGATCCGGATTTAACTCGATACGCGTGGAGTACGGATGGGGGAGAACTGCACTTCTATAACTCGCGCGACCAACACGAGCTATTTACGTTGCCTGGTCCTGGCGTGCGAGCTCACGTTGGTGAATTCAGCCCTGATGGGCTTAGGTTTGCGGCCAAGTATCATGATAGTGGTCCGCCGATTGTGAAGCTCTGGAATTTGAGTACTAAGGAAGTCGAGTGGGAGTCGGCGGGTGATCAGTTTGCATTTTCATGCGATGCTCGTGCTTTCGCGCTCGGTCAGCTCGATCCCGAATGTGAAATCATCGACGTACAGCAGCGCGAAGTGATTGCTAACTGGCCGTCGCATGCGCGACCTAGTTGTTTGTGTTTTCATCCAACCGAGTCACGGTTAGCGCTCGGCAGTTTGTACAGCTACGAAGTCCAAATCAAAGATGTGACGACCGGGGAAGTACTGCAA
>JAGQPK010000784.1 GCA_020426755.1 Planctomycetales bacterium | reverse complement strand
GAAAGGAACTTCGGTGGCGAACTGATTGTTCTCACAAACGAAGATGACCGGCAGCTTCCAGATGCTGGCCATGTTGAGACCTTCGTGGAAGGCGCCGTTATTAACAGCACCGTCGCCAAAGAACACGACGGCCACGTGCTGTTGCTTGAGAATCTTGAAACTGTAACCGCCACCGCAGGCCTGCAGAATGCACGGGCCTACGATGCCGCTGGTTCCCATCAGTCCGATCTCCGGCGCGAACAAGTGCATGCTGCCGCCGCGACCGCGCGAGATGCCCGTTTCGCGCCCGAACAGTTCGGCGATCAATTGCTCCGGCGTGACCCCTTTCGCCAAGGCATGTCCATGACCACGGTGAGTGCTGAACACGACGTCATCGTTTGAAAGGTGGGCACATACGCCGGCGGCAATCGCCTCTTGCCCTACGTAAGTGTGACAGGCACCCAGTACCAAGCCCCGTTGATGGTAGCGTGCCAGAGTCTCTTCCGTTTGACGAATGGTCTGCATCGTGCGGTACAGGGAGCGCACAGTGGCGGGTGAGCAATCTGGAGTTGCTTCAGATGAAAGATCGTTCGACATCAATAACTCGGTTTACGCTTACTGAAGAAGATGACGCTAAATGACCGAGCATAATCATGCTCGATATTCGGAGCCCTTGGTCAAAACCAAAAGGTGAGCTGGTGATTAGTTCGCCGTAAGGAGCTAGCCGCGATTCTCGGCATTGTTGCATCTGCGCCGAAGCAGGAACCGACACTGACGCATTGCGGCGAACTTCGCACGGAAGCCAACTAACGGCAGAACTATAAACAATCACTCCGCTCGCACAAGTTCGTGTCCCGGAGTCCCCCCCGCGTTCATGGCCATGTTCCCTCCGTCCATCGGAATGATCGCGCCAGTGATCCATTCGGATGCATCCGAGGCTAACAACACAGCCAAGCCTTGAATGTCCGATGGCACGCCCATTCGTCCTGCCGGTATACCGCCCAGGAACCGTCGTTCAAGTGTTGGGTCGATATCCATGCGTGCAATCAAGCCGGGATTGAGCACTTGAGCTGGGGTGACACAGTTCACACGCACACCGCGACAGCTCCACTCAGTACTCAACTCTCGCGTCATCTGGACGACTGCGCCCATCGCCATGCTGTAGGCGATGTGACCGCGACCTAACGCCGTGGAGCTAGCCAGCGAACCAATGTTCATGATCGAACCACGTCGCTGCGCCAACATCCGGCGCCCCGCTTGTTGGCACATGGCAAAGCGGCCTACGACCAGGTTCTGCAATACACGGTGCAAGTCGGCGATTGGCAAATGCTCAGGTTGACAGAGAATTCCATCACCGGCGATGTTGCCGAGAAAGTCTACGCGTCCGAACTCCTGATCGACATCGTCGAACAGCGTAGCAATCGCTGCCGGGTCCGAAACGTCGGTCGCTCGTACCAGCGTCCGGCGTCCCAGAGCCCGAATCTGTTCTGCCGTCGACTCAGCACCCGCATGATTTCTATCGACTAGCACGACATCAGCACCAAATTCAGCCAGCGCCAATGCCGTCGCCTGCCCCATGCCTTGTGCGGCCCCCGAAACGACCGCGACTTTTTCGGTGAGGTCAAACATATGATTCGGCATCGGTGTGACGGCTCCTCGGCTGGACAATTGTCAAGGCGGGTGGTTGTTGCACGGCAAGAACGTCGCAGTGCTTCAAGAACGTTCTTGCACGTCCATGTAGCCAATATCTTGACAGAAAATGAGAGGGAAGCCAGTAGGATTAACTGCTGTAGCTTGCAGTTCGTCGAAAGACGCTGGCGAACGACTTGAACAGTTCGCCGCAAGGCGTTAGCCGCGGTTCGCGTGGCGGTTCAGATTCAGCGCCAGGAAGAACCGGCGACTGATTGAGGAATGATGATTTCTGATTTCTGATTTTTGAACGCACACAGTTCGCCGAAAGGCGTTAGCCACGGTTCTTTTGGCGGTTCAGATTCAGTGCCAGAACGAACCGGCGACCGCTCGAGGAATGATGACTTCGGAATTCTGATCTCTGAACGGCGACCATGAGGATCAGAACTCTGGGACGCGTCATTACGCAATCAGAACTCCACTCATCATTCGTAAACCCGCGCCAGAGCCAGGACAGAACCGACGCTAACGCGTTGCGGCGAACTACGCGACACGCGAACTGCGAGCTAGGAGAACTGCGTGCGATACGCGAACTACGCACTTCATCGAACGCTGTGCGTCACGGCGAAAAACGACGCGTCGAACTACGCCAATCCCGAACACCAATCCCACAGCGGCAAACGCACTCGCTTCCGGAACTGCGGAGATTGAACCCGGTCGCAGTACGAGCCCGGGTTGCTCGACTTGAAAGATGTCGGTATCTGTGACGATATTCAACAGATTCAGATAGCTGTCGTCGGAGACTACGATCGGCACTGGCCCTACCAAACTCAACTCCAGGCTTGTCTGAACCAACAGATCGAACAGATGCACCGGTCCGTTCGTCAGGGCAATGGAGCTCAGGTCGTTGTCCGAAAAGACTGCCTCATAGTTCTGAATGAATGGCGGATTCAACAACTGATTGGTTCCACTTATCTGCACATCTGCCAAGGGATAACAGCCGACGCACTGATCATCGACAATGCCGGCCCCGAATCCAATGGTACCGGTCGGAAAGCCAAAACCATCATCGCCGACGTCGATCGGCAAATCATAGTCTAGCAACGTTTCACCTCCGTCGGCCCAGACATACACGCCAACGCGAGCCAGCTCTCCGGGGACCACCTGAACATCGGCGACATCAAAGAAGATATCCGCCTGAACGACATGACAGGACACAGTCACCGCTGCAGCAACAAACAAGCAGCCGGCAACACGGCAAAGAATTGAGATCGACATGGTGAGATGCTGGTTCACAATAGGGTTCACATTCAAGGACGAGTTACGCAATAAACGCGGAAGTAGGACGATTCCAGAAACTCATGGCCTGATCGACGGATTGTTCGTCGAGCTCGCGGCGATCGCCATCCTCATTGTCCGCCTCAGTCACGATGGCGGTCTTGGCCGCGAGAGTTGGCGGTGCTTGCCATGAAACTACAT
>JAGQPK010000783.1 GCA_020426755.1 Planctomycetales bacterium | reverse complement strand
AAGCAGCCGACTTCGGTTGCAGATACCCACACGCGTCCCCCACGGGAAGTAAGCTTGCTGGACTACAGTGCGCGCTGACCCTTGACTACACATCATGATGTACCCTCTGACCCCATGAAGGCCGAACAACTCCAATCTCGGTCGCGGCCGATCGATTGCCTCCAACTTGAATCCCGTGTCTTAATGAGCGGCACTCCGTTGCCGGCCGCTGTCGATCTGGAGACACTGGCCCTCGACGATGCGCCGACACCTGACGGCTCGCTCGACGGACTCTCGCCAATCGAGCATGACCTTGTGATTGTGGATGGCCATCTGGCCGATCTGGCCAGCTTGCTCTCGTCGTTGCAGGAAACGGGCCTGGACGATGGCTTCGAGTTAGTCGTGCTAGATGATGGTCTCGACGGAATTGAGCAGTTGACTCAGATTCTGTCACAGCATCACGACTTACGCGGCCTGCACATCGTCTCGCACGGTGACGCCAACGGCATCCAACTTGGCTCGACATGGCTCGATCTTAACACGCTGACTCAGCGTGAAGCGAATATTCTCGATTGGCGGCAGGCCTTCGCTGAGAATGCCGACCTGTTCTTATACGGCTGTCGGCTTGCCGAGTCTGATGCGGGCGTTGAGTTGCTGGAGTCGCTTCATGAACTGTTGAGTGCTGACATCGCCGCCAGCACGGATCTCACCGGCAACAGCTCACTTGGTGGCGACTGGGACTTGGAATACCAGTTGGGAGAGATCGACTCCCATGCGATCGACCTGGGCGACACATGGCAAGGCGTGCTCAATACGTACTACGTGACGTCCACGAATGACAGCGGCGCCGGCTCACTGCGACAAGCCATCATCGACTCCAACTCGAATCTAGGCGCCGACACGATCGAGTTTGACATCAATGGTCCCGGCATTCATACGATTCGCCTACAAAGCGAGTTGGAGGCGATCGTCGGACGTCTCACGATTGATGCCACAACCGAGAGTGGCTACGCCGGCACACCAAGAATCGTGCTCGACGGTAGTACAGCCGGAGCTGGTGCAAATGGCCTCACAATCGAAGCTCTCTTTGACGTCCACATTCATGGCCTGGAGATCTCCGGTTTTGGCGGTTCCGGCGTGTATGTCAAGTACGGCTTTGGTCACATGATTGGCATCGACGGTACGCACGATGGAAATGTAATCAAGGGCAATGCCAACGATGGTGTAACGGTCGGACAGTACGCCGGAACTGGAATCAGTGTGCGCGGCAATTTGATCTACGGCAATGGCGACTTGGCCATCGACCTGATGAACGACGGGGTCACATTCAATGATCCGGACGACGATGATAGTGGCCCCAACAACCTACAGAACTTCCCCGTATTGTCGCGTGCCACAATCGCCAACGGGTCGGTTGCTATATCTGGTACGTTGCGTTCGCAAGCGTCCGCAACATACACCATCGATTTTTACTCCGTGCACTCGGGCGTCACCGAGTATCTTGGCTCGACAACGACCACGACTGATGACAACAAGAACGCGGCCTTCAGCACTACCTTCGCCGCAGATACGACACTTGGCGACACGATTTACGCCACGGCAACCAGCAGCGGCAAAAGCACGTCGGAAATGAGCGCCGGCATTACAGCTACTTCAACAACTGCCGCTTTCTACTGGTCGACCCAAGGCGACGGTAATGGCAACGGTGCATTTGGCCTGGAGTCCTGGACATCGGGTGAAGTCGTAGCGCTATCGGATCCCAACCTCGACCTGACGGGCGCGACACATACAGGAACGTTGGCCAGTCTATTGAATCTGAGCAACATGGCCGCTGACGGCAGTGCCAACATCGATGGCATGCACTACGTCAGTCGCGACATCGTGATCGGCAGCGGCGCCAACCAATTGCAACTCCGTGCTGGCGACCTGCTGCTGTCGACGACCAGCAATGAGACGCTTGACAGTCTCAATTCATTGAGCGTGACTAAGGACGACATCTTCGTCTTCCGCCCCACCATCGTCGGCAACTATGCAAGTGGCACGTTCATTATGGCCCTGGATGATTTATCCACGATCCATGGCGGCACGGATACGATCGCCTTCACCCTCGTTGAACAAGCGACCACGATCGGCGACATCAATCCGGTGACACTCAACGCCGGCAGCTTCTTGCTCGTGCGTGATGGTGCAACGTTCAGCGACAACATCTACTCTTTCGATCCCGTCAATGTTGGCGCGGGCACGACGACCGGACCTGCGCCGAACTTACTGCTCAACGGTGAAGACTTCGGCCTAATCGCCTCTATCACGGGTCTGGATTTGGTCGAATCAAGTATGACCATTGGCGGTGTCACGCTGCCCACCGCCTCGCTCGTCCTGACGGTTGACACGAACCTGTTAAATCTCGGTAGCAACCTCGCCGCCGTGCGTGACCACGACATCATTCACATCATGCTCCAAGAAACGACGCAAGGGTCTGGCACTGCGAAGGCCACGGCAGTCACGCTCGCCGCCGGCGCGGACTTCAGCATGAATGGCAGCTCCGAACGCTTCGATGCACTCAGCATCTACTTCGCGAATGAAGGACCGGCAATCTCATCGATTGCCGACGTCACAATCGACGAAGATACACAGTCGGCGCCGATCACCTTCCAGATCTCAGATCCGGACGATAGTGCTGCCAGCCTCACCGTCACCGCCACCTCGAGCAACAACCTGCTGATACCATCCAGCAGTTTTCTGTTCCAAGGCACTGATGAGAACCGCACGCTGCAGTTCACCCCCGCCGCCGACGCCAACGGCGGTCCGGTTACGATCACTGTCACCGTTAGCGATGGCAAGAGCAGCACCTCGACATCGTTCCAGGTTTCCATCACACCTATCAACGACGCCCCCACGACGCATGACGACACACTGTCGATCGTCGAAAACAGTGCGAATGGCATGCAAGTCGGATTCGTCTCCGCCAGCGATCCCGATCTCGGCGACAGCCTTTCCTACACGATTATCGGCGGCACCGGCCAAGCTGCTTTTTCCGTAAACTCGACTACCGGTCGGATCAACGTCGCCAACTCCTCCTTGCTCGACTTCGAAACAACAACGCAGTACA
>JAGQPK010000782.1 GCA_020426755.1 Planctomycetales bacterium | reverse complement strand
CTCGGACAGCATCCGCTTGCCTTCGGCCGTTAGTGGGCCCTCATCACCGGTGCCGGAAGCGTACTTGCTAGACCCGTAGTGCACCAGGCTCGTACAACGTAACCCCGCCTGAAACCAAGCCTCTGCCTGTTCCGGTTCGCAAATCGCATCGGCACCTTCCATCGCGACGATCACGCCCAGGCGTGGTGCTTGCCCCTCCGCTACGGCTTGCTCGCAGGAATCCCAGTGAGCCCGCAGATCGGCCTGAGTTGCCAACAGGCGACAATGACCACGCGCGGCCAAAATTCGATAATAGGCGAGATGCCCGTGCGCGAAAGCGTAAGTGTTCTCGTGCCGCGGAAAATCCAAACTGCCGCTGTGGGCCTGTCCGGACGATCCATACGGCACGCGTCCCATCAGCGTGCCCAAGCAGACGGCGATCTGAGCGCGTTGCATTTCCGGTAAGCTGATCGTTGCCCGCCCGCGAAACGGCGCATCGGTATGCAAGGCATCCATCGCGTTTAGTTCGCTGAGTGACAACAACAAGTCACGCTTGAAAGTAATCGCATTCCAGGCGAGATCGAGATGGGAGTCGAATAAAAGCGGCATCGTGGGTTGATTTCCAGATTGCTTGTCTTTGTACAACTAACGCACGAAGTACACGCAGGGACTGCGGCGTCTTGACCTGTTGCCCTTGAACGCAATTGTGTTGCAGGCTTCACGCATCGACGAAGTATTTCTGAGTTAGCTTGGCGGGCAACGGCTTCGTCAGCAGCGTACCGCCGATTGTCGCCAAGCCGGAAGCCGACAAGTCCCACATGAGCGGGCCGAGTCCGACACTTTCGATCGTTTGCCACACGGGTTTCAGGAACACTGGGTGATAGGAAAACATGGCGTGCACCAAGCAGCCGGCCAGCATACCGGCAATGGCACCGGTTCCGTTCATCCGTCGCCAGTAAAGCGACAATGTCACTGGCACTAGGAATGATGCGCTCAGAAAACCACTTGCATCAACAATGATTTCCTGCAAGTACGGCGGCGGCCTCAAGGCACAATATGTCGCATAGATGCCCACGATCAACGTACCGAGGTAGGTCACACGCTTCAGCGTTGACTCGTGCGCGTGGGGTGCCAAGTGACGTTGGAAAATGTCGCGCACGATCGAAGACGACACGAGTAGCAAGAAGCTGTCGACACTCGACATGACTGCTGCAAACGGTGCCGCCAACAAGAAGCCCGCCAGCCAGGGAACGCCTGATTGACGAGTGGACATGACGGCCATTTCGGGCATGACGCGGTCCGCATCGATTTCCATGCCAGGCATCAACACGCGTGCACAACAGAAAATGACGACCAACGAAAAATAGACGATCGTGAAGTAGACCGATACGGTTACGATCGACAACCGCAGAATCTGTGTATTGCGAAAGGCCATTAACCGAACCATGTTGCTCGGTTGTCCCGCTGCTCCAAATGGCCAGAAGAAAAAGAAGCTGATCGCGAGCGCGACCGGTAAGTAGCCGTTGGCTTGTTGCGGGTGAGGGCCCGGCGGATACAGATAGACGTGAGGTCGATCTTGTCCGAACGCATATGGCCGCAAGCTTTCCACCGTTGCCAACCAATTGGGCGATACCGAGTCTGCCGGCACGGCCTGTTCGTCGCCCGGATTTGTTAGCGTGAGGATTTCTACCGATGAGACCTGCTGCGCTCCTAGTGGCACTTGAGTTCGCTGCGCCACGCGCACCCAATGTGCATCCTGCGTCGCGATCCAGGTGCCCTTCGGAATCGCCTGTTCCAGTTCGCCGGCACCTTGCCAAGTTAGCGTCGCGGTGCCAAATCGTGGCGGACGTCGCGCGGCAAGTTGTTCGGTTGCCTGTTGCAGACCGCCGCACTGATAGATCGCGAGTGACAGCAACACAATGACGCCGAAAAACATGATGATGCCCTGCATCACGTCGGTCCACACGACAGCGCGAAAGCCACCATAAACGACGTAAACAATCACGGCCGCCGAGAAAAAGAACAAACACAACACGTATTCCGGATCGGTGCCGTCCAGCCAGGACCCGCGTTGCGTCAAGTCGGCGACGACCTGCACGGCACGGTCGAAAGCCGGCACACCGCGCAGCAACGTGCCTAAGATCTTGCTGCCGGCTTGGAACTGCCCTAGCAAGAAATAAAACATGAAGCTGACAATCAGCAGAGTGGCGACAAGACCTGCGGCTGCACTTCCGAAGCGACGTTCGATCACATCGGGTATCGTGATGCCTTCCGCCAGACGACTCACCTGGTTCAATCGCTTGCCCAGCAACCCCATCGCCACAATGGGCACCATCATGTACCCCGAGATCCACAAGGCCAGACTCCAGCCGTGCGTGTAGATGAGCGCCGGAAAGCCCACGAAGCTGCCGCCAGAAGCGCTCGTCGCAGCGAAGGTCAAGGCAAATGCCCACACGCCCAGATTGCGTCCGCCCAGAAAGTACTCGCTGATGAAGCCGCTTTCGCTCGCGCCACGACTCGAAAGCAACGCCAAGGCGAAGACCGCGATAAGATAAATCACAAAACTGATCAGCGCGGTGCTGTCGGCCGGAGCGGATGCCAACACGATGGCCGTCAGTCCGTCACTCATGGTCATGGTCCTGCTCTACGTCCGCAATCCCGCGCATGGCGAAGAGTATCGTGAACAACGTGGCCACAACCCACGGCACACCAATGCCCCAAAATACCCACGACGGCAGACCGACGACGGTCGACGGCACAGTGGCTTCTTCGATTACAGCGGCTGCCCGGTAGGTACGAGCGCAGTAGGCAATGACGATGGCGCAAAACAAGCACCACGTCCCTAGAATGATCCAAGTTTCGCGGAGTGCGGGGCGGGAGGGTCTGGTCACGTCCGCTATGGTAGCAGACGCAGAACGAGCAGCGAAAGTCCCACTATGACCCAACCGATCCAACTTGGGGACAACCAAAGCCACCAGGCCAAGCCGGCCAGCACACCAGGCAAGTAGGGCCAACGTGGCGATAAGGGGTAGGCGAATCGGGGAATGAATTGCCATCCGACGCTGACGCCGATGCAACTCAGCACGCACAGCCACGTTGCCCAGCGACGTGGTCT
>JAGQPK010000781.1 GCA_020426755.1 Planctomycetales bacterium | reverse complement strand
ACCATCCTCGTCCTGCATCACATAGCTGAAGCTGCCGTGCAGGATACCTGGCGAGCCGTAAGTGAGCGGCGACGCGTGCTCGCCCGGCTTGCCGGAACGTCCACCGGCTTCCACACCAATCAATTCCACTTCGCGGTCCTCAACGAAGGGATAAAACATGCCTGCCGCATTGCTGCCGCCACCCACGCAGGCAATCACGGTATCCGGCAGTCGGCCGATGCGTGACAGCGACTGCTGGCGCGCTTCTCGCCCAATCACCGACTGAAAGTCGCGCACGATCTGGGGAAAGGGATGAGGACCGACGGCGGAACCAAGAATGTAATGAGTCGACTCGACGCTGCTCATCCAGTCCCGCATCGCCTCATTGATCGCATCTCGCAAAGTGCGTGAGCCACTGGTGACCGGTCGCACTTCGGCTCCCAGCAGCTTCATGCTGAACACATTGGGCGCTTGCCGCCGGATGTCCTCTTCACCCATGTATACGACACACGGCAGGCCGAAACGAGCACACGCGGTGGCGGTAGCGACGCCGTGTTGGCCGGCGCCTGTCTCGGCAATCACGCGCTGCTTGCCCATCCGCAACGTCAGCAGCGCTTGGCCGAGCGTGTTGTTGATTTTGTGGGCGCCCGTGTGATTGGTGTCTTCGCGTTTCAGCCAGATCTGAGCACCGCCGCAGGCCTCCGTTAGCCGCTCGGCAAAGTACAGCGGCGAGGGCCGGCCGACGTAATGCTTGAACAGGTCATCCAGTTCGCGCTGGAACTGTTCGTCCTGTCGAGCCTTCTCGTATTCAACTGCCAGTTGGTCTAGCGCGCTGGTGAGTGTTTCCGGTACGAAACGGCCGCCGAAGTCGCCGTATCGTCCGTGTGCATCGGGAACGTTATGAGTCGCTGTCGAAGTCGGATTTGGATTCATGAAGCCATCGTAGCAAGCCGTTCGGCAATTGACCACTGGCGGGGGATCGCGGAATCTGTTGATGCTCTTTATCATCGAACTCCATGCCAGAGCTACCCGAAGTTGAAACCATGCGGCGTGGGATTGCCGATGTTGTCGGCGGTACGATCGTGGAAACGCGATTTCCGGTGATTTCATGCAAGCCCATCGCGGTTTCGCCTGCGCGTCCAACGCTTGCCCGCCAATTGCGGGGGGCAACGATCGAGCGTTTAGATCGCATCGGCAAGCGGCTGGTGATCCGGCTTTGTCACGCCCGCGCGTTGGTTATCGAGCCCCGCATGACCGGTCTCCTGCTGTTGGCCAATCCGCCCGACGAGGGGCACTTGCGCGTGGGCTGGCGGCTCGAGGGCGTTCCGGTTGACTGGCTGTGGTTTTGGGACCGCCGGGGGCTGGGAACGTTGCAGTTGCTGAGCGACAAGCAGTTGGTGGCGCGATACGGACCCGGGAAAGTCGGACCCGACGCCTTAGCGGTAACAGTCGATATCCTGCGCGCTCAACTGGCCGCCAGTCGTCGTGAAATCAAGGTAGCGCTCCTTGATCAGCGCGCGATCGCCGGCATTGGCAACCTCTACGCGTCCGAGATTCTACATGTCGCGAAGGTCTCGCCATTCACTCCCTGCCATCAGATCACCATTCCGCAGTGGCGTCGCATTGCCGACGCGACACGCAGCGTGCTGGAAGAGGCGGTGAAGTACGAAGGTTCGACGTTGTCGGATGGCACGTATCGGAATGCGCTCAATCAAAACGGCGGTTATCAAAACCACCATCGAGTTTACGATCGGGCAGGGCAGGACTGTCCGCGTGGCTGCCGCTCGCAAGTTCAGCGTGGCGTGCAGGCGCAACGCTCGACGTTCTGGTGTCCACGTTGCCAGGTACTGCGCAAAACAAATCGCGCCTGACGCACTGCTGTTCGCTCATGCAGCGACGATCAGCAACTCAAGCACGACGATCGCGGTCAGATTGGAACTGATCATGGCAAATGAAACCAGGGCCAATGAGCGGACAAACTGACTGATGCGGTCAGCGGCGGCGGTACGGCGTTGAGTTGCGCCGTTCGAGGTCGGTTGAGTCGCCAGGGCACGTCCTGTGGCAAGCACGACAGGGACGATGCCAATCGCCAGAATCCAACCGAATGACAACGGAGCATACCGCTCGATAACGTTACACCGCGCTAGCAACGGTTGAGTGGTGGCCACCACGCCCATCACGCAGGCGAGTGCAAGTAGGACGCTGACGAACACTTGCATTCCGGTGTTGACCCATTCTTGTCCGGTCGACATGATCCCGTCGATACGGTCGCCCAACTGTTCGGCTTGCTGTGTCAGCTCGGTGGACACGTCGACGTCTTGTGGCGTACCGCCGCTAAGTTTCTGGCTCATCGCAGCCACATTCAGCACCAACATTGACCCGGTCATCACGGACCCGAATGCACAAAGCGTGCGACCGAACCAGGACAGCGCACTGGCTTCGCGCGTCGCCAATACTAGTAACAACCCGGTCAGGGCGGTGAACAGCACGCTGCCGCTTGCAAGGCGATACCAAGTCGGAGTGGCATATGTGTGCGATTCGTTCATAGACGCAGGCTTGTGCATGAGACGCTTCCCGTTCGGTACGAATGGCGGGTGGTGTTGCTCATGTTATCGCAACCTGGCTGGACGGGTTGCGAAAAAATTGGCGTAGAGCGTCGACAGATAGGTCTAGATCGAAGTGTTCTCAAACATCGCAATCGCTTCGAGCAATGCTTCGCGGATTTCCGTGATACGGCTTTCGTCGCCGATCTTGAGGCCACGCGTGTCGGTGACATAGAACACGTCGACGACCTGATCGAGGTAGGTGCCGATCCGCGCGGTCGCGACCGATAACCGCAGTTCGTACAGGGCCCGCGCGATCGTGTAGAGCAGACCCGGACGATCGTGAGCGAACACATCGATGATGGTGAACTGATCGGACGTGGAGTTATCGATCCGTACCTTCGTAGGTAGATCGGTGAGACTCTGCCAAGATGCCTTGGACTGGTGTTGCCAGGTACGCCGAAATGTGGGCCGCTGTCCGTCGCTTTGCAGTGACCGAGTCAACGCGCGGATGACTGCGGCGTAACGTTCGGGCGGTGGTTCGCCTCGATAATCGTTATCTTGAACATAGAAGCGAT
>JAGQPK010000780.1 GCA_020426755.1 Planctomycetales bacterium | reverse complement strand
TCAGCTCCGCCAACCAAACTCGCCGCGACGCTTCCTCCGCGGCCAGCGAGTCAATTTCCGTCGCCTCGTTGTCCGTCGCGTCAACTCCGACATCCCGGTTATCGTCCTGTGGCACAGCGGCGGCCGAAAGCCCAGGCAGGTAGGGCTCAGACTTGTCCAAACTCTGTTCTGCGTCCCACAGGAAAGCAGCAAATCGTAGCGACGAGTAGCTGCCAGCAGCAATCATCAACATCAAAACGACGGCCCAACGCCCAGCGTGTTGTCTCGGTGCTTCATCAATCATGCAACGCACTCCAATCCGCCGGCGTGGTCTCAAATGCAGCGTCCGTCATCCAGCAGTCGCGTAGGGTACCCAACTTTTGCCGCGACAGTTCGAACAGAAACAAGTGTGGCACCGTGTCGATTCCGGCCTGCGCGGAAACCAACACGGTTGCCTCGTCGCCGTCAATTACGGGAGTTCCCACCTGCCAGCGGACCTCGGCATCTCTAAATACGTCATACGGCGGCTGAGCAACCATTTGTGCGAAGCGAGGCAATGGACCATTCATCATTTGGTTGCCGGGTGAGGCGAACACGAAACATTGACGCACACCATGATCCACGTTGGTATCGTGCAACGCGGCGACTTGAATCGACACGACCTGTGCCGGAGTCAACTTCGAATTCGGCAACTGCGCATCTCCGTCCGCACCAGCAGGCACTGTCAATAGCGGTGGAGACCGCCAAGTGGAGAATTCGCTCACCACACGATTCTGAATGTTGAACGTCCGGTCCAAGGCAAATGACGCCAATCCAATGCATAGACCGCCAATCACGGTGGCACCAAGCGTCATCTTTCCGTTCGCCATGGGTTGTCCTTCGCCTGCACCACCTCAATTCGTTCCGGATATCTCACCATCGCCAGATTATTGTACACGACCGACGAAGGCTGCCGAACCAAAGTCGCAAGGCGGCCGGAACCGCTGTCCAACCACTGAAAGACGCTGGGCCCCGCGCCACCCTCTTTTCACTGCTCGAAGTAAAAGAGGTCTTGCCAGAGCGTTCCGATTGCGACACGATCAAGCTTCGCAAAACTTTCGAATCTTCAGGTGGTACGTACATGTTTACTCCCCATGGTCAGATCGCGTTGGGCGTGACGGCCGCGGTATTCGTTATTTTACAAGTCCGGCGCGGCACTCCGGTCGACTTGCTCTTCCTCAGCGCGATGGCCATCGTCACGATGACCGGTGTGATCACACCGGCGCAGGCGTTAGCTGGCTTTGCCAATCCTGCGGTCGTAACGATCGGCAGCCTCTTGGTCGTGGCTTCCGCGCTCAGCGAAACGGGCGTACTGGACTGGATCGGGCAACGTCTGCTTGGAAAAGTCGAGAATGAGGGTCGCGCCTTCTATCGCCTGGCGTTGACGCTGATCAGCACGTCAGCGTTTCTGCTCAACACAGCCCTGGTTGCGATGATGGCACCGGTTGTCGTTGACTGGTGCCGACGTCGCGGTGTCTCGCCGTCACGTTTGCTCATTCCAGTCAGCTATCTCACCATTCTCGGTGGCGTGTGCACTTTGATTGGTACAAGCACCACACTGATCGTCAACGGCATGTTGCGGCAACAGTACGATCTCGTTACGGTCGCTCACGCCAAGCTCACTCCCACGACCGACGCCGACGAGCTCGCGTCGCGGCAGCGTTTTCGAGATGGCGTGCGACCCATGTCGCTATTCGAAATCGGCCGAGTTGGCCTACCGTGCGCAATCGCTGGTTGTGCCGGTCTGTTCCTGGTGGGTCGACGCTTCTTGCCGGACCGTCGCGAGCTTATTGAGCAGCTCGAAGAGAACCGCCGTGAATACATTGTCGAGATGCTGATTCGTCCCGAGTGCCGCCTTACGGGCCAGACGGTCGAAGCCGCTGGGCTGCGCGATTTGCCGGGACTCTATTTGATTGAAATCGATCGAAATGGTGAAATCGTGACGCCGGTTGGTCCGGATGACGTATTGCGTGCCGGTGATCGATTGGTGTTCGCCGGTGTGGTGAGCACGATCGTGGACTTGGAGAAGATTCCAGGGTTTGTGCCGGCAACGAGTCTGACTTACAACGAACCTGGCTCGCACGACCAACGGCGTCATTTGATCGAGGCGGTGCTCTCGCGATCATCGCCGCTGATTGGCACAACCATCAAGGCGGCGAACTTCCGTCGCCGTTACAACGCGGCGGTGATCGCCGTGCATCGAAATGGTGAACGGCTCCAATCAAAGCTCGGTGAGATTGCCCTAGAACCTGGCGACACACTCCTGCTGCAAACACGCGAGGACTTTGTTGCTCAACATCGCAACAATCCAGACTTCTATCTTGTCAGCAGCGTCGAAGGGTATTCGCAACGTCGCCACGAACGTGCCTGGATTGCTGCCCTGCTAAGCGTGACTTTGATTGCGTGGCTGGTCGTGACAAACGTCGAATGGGTGCAGACGCGCATGCCGATGTTCGCGTCCAGCGAGTTTCCGGCGATTGCGGGCATTTGCATCGCCTCACTCCTGATCATGACCCGCTGCATCGCGATGCCAACCGCACGTGATTCGCTCAACCTGCAGGTGCTACTGACGATCGTCGGAGCACTCGGTTTGGGAAAGGCGTTGGAAACGAGCGGTGCGGCGCATGCGATTGCCGTAATGATGGTCGACAACCTGGGCAGCGACCCGATGATGCTGTTGATCGTGCTCTATGGCACCGCGGCGCTGTTCACGGAGCTCATCACCAACAATGCGGTCGCGACAATTCTCTTGCCGCTCGCGATCAGTGTAGCCCAGCAAGCAGACATCAGCCCCCGACCACTCGTCATGGCCATCGCCCTGTCCGCATCCCTGTCGTTCTTGACACCGATTGGCTATCAAACCAACCTGATGGTCATGGGCCCCGGCGGATATCGGTCGAGTGACTACGTCCGAGTGGGCTTGCCCGTCGCTATTGCCGTGGCCACCACGGCAATTCTGCTGATCCCACGCGTCTGGCCATTTTAACGATCGTGTGATGGCGCAAGTTCTTCGACCGCTCATCGAGCGCCGCCACACTTTTATTGTGCGGCAATTCAGTTCGCTGCAACGCGCTAGCGTCGGTAT
>JAGQPK010000077.1 GCA_020426755.1 Planctomycetales bacterium | reverse complement strand
CACGCGCTTTTGATTCATCGCTCCCGTTAGCTTCACCTCCATGATGCGGATGCCGACGAAACCAGTAATCGTGTAGTTCGCATTATTGCCGTTGCCGGAGATCTGCGAAAAGATCGGGATCACACGTGGTTCACCCTTAATCTCGTCGAGTTGTGCTTTGATCGCAGCACTGATTCCGGTATCTGCATTCAGACTCAGCGATGGATCGCTGCCGTTGCAACTGGTCAGCTCCAGCTTGCCACCATGATGCTCCAAATCGGACGGTGAAATTCCGTCAGTAATTTGACGCTTCAGGTCGTTGGTGCTGTTGTTGGAACTGCCAATGTCGACCGTACCACGATTGCCGGGGGAACCGGTACCTTGCGGATAGAGATTGATTTCCAAGCAGCCGTCTGGGCCAGGCGTGATCGTCTGGTCCTCTGGGTCCCACGACCAATCGTCGTTACCACCTGCATTACAGATCAGGGTATTCCACGAGCCCACGTCAAAGGCAATTGGCAGAATGTCGAGGTTTGAGCCGTCCGACGGAGTCGTGAAGCCCTTGAAGCCCATCTTGAACGCCGCCATCGACTCACATTCGAGTCCCAGGCTATCTCGGCCCAAGACACGAGCAAAAAACAGACGCACTTCGCCGTTTTGAGCAAGCGTCCGCTGCACACGCACACTGACCGCGTTGTGTGCGTCTGCGGACGACGGATCGAGCGATGCCCCTGAGTCATCGAGATCGTAACGTCCCACAACGACATCGCTCTGGCCAAGCTGCGGATTTACGCGTCCAATTGTGTTGTAACCGGCGAAACGCACGGCTTCCGTGCGAGCGTTAGAGGCAGCGGATTGCTGCGAGATGTCGCCCATGGTTTCGATCTGGTCATCCAGCAACTGGCAGGCGGCGGCAAGTGCCGCGGCATCAGCCGATCGTTGAATTTCGGTGCGTACGGTGTAGATGTATCCCAGATCCAGCGAGAACGCCAACATGGCGATCATGCCGATCATCAGCATCACCGTCAACACGACAATGTTGCCCGCACGCTTCGGCTTCTGAGTTCTTCTTAGTTTCAAGTTTTGCATGTGTGTTTACCTCGGCTCTAAGTCAATAACTGAACGTTTCCGGTATCAATCGCTATTGACCACTCGTCGATTGCTGCACCGGGAAGTCGAGGTTGAACGAGTAAATCTGGTTGTCGCTGGTACGTAAGCGGACTCGCTTCAGCACGAGCGATTCCACACGATTCGCGGCATAGACCGCCCCCGAGTTCGTCAGTGACACAGCCGGATCGTAGTTGTTGAGATTGTTCATGCTGACGTTGATGCGATCCGTTAGCAGACGATCGTTGCCAAAGTCTCCCCACGTCTCGCCAGCGCCATTGACGATGCGGAAGTACAGGAAGTTATTTGACAGGTTCATGGCTTGCGTCCAGGTAATCACTTCGCCGTCAGTGCCGAGCACGTCATCGGGGCAAAGGCGATTGTGGGCCACTGGAGTTTCGCCATTCCAGAGTTGTAACTGCATGCCGCCGGGCGAAAACGTCTCCAACGCCTGATGATTCAGATTGAAGATCGCATGATACGAATCCAATCCGTTGTTTGGTGACATCGCGGTGGTCACCTGGGGAGCTGTCACGTTGGGATCGGCTTCGCCGACGGTCAGTTCCCAATCCTCTTCGACGTCGACGACTACTGCACCGGACGGCAAGTGTTGACTAACGAAAGACTGGCACTGTGCCGTTCTTGTTGCCACGACACATGTCATTGCAACCAGTGCCAATAAACGAACCGAAAGACCGCGCACCATTTTACGTACCTCTTGTGAAACGAAACGTTGCATATGTGATAAAGCACGCGCACAAAGAGAGACTCTGGTGATGTACAAGATGTCGAGCTACCCGAAATTTATGACGGAAAGAAATCCCGCGCACGAAAAAACCTGCTGGGAGATGTCCCAGCAGGCTATCGATAAAGCGTGGCGCGCCGACCTGGTATGTCGGATACCGTTCTATTGGGGATCGATGTTTATTTAATACCCGACACGTGCACTGGAATCATCGGCCAAGCGAGGCGACATCGATGGCCCGGCCTCGTTGAGCTTTTTCAACAGCGTGCCGCGTGTGTAGGCACCGGCCAACTTCTTCGGATGGTAGGCGTCGCCGGCCGGGAAGATAGCAATCACCGGTACCTGCGAGCTGCCCAACGCATCCAGCATCGCACTCACTTCTTCGTCGCCGTCCGACCAGTCTGCGACCAGTGTGACGACTTCGTTCTTGTCCACCACGTTTCGCACCGGCGCGGTGTTCAGAACCGATCGCTCTAGGGCCTTGCAGGTGAGACACCAGCGGGCCGTGAAGTCGATCAGCACGGTGCGCCGCGCTTTGACATGCTCGTCCAGTGCCGCCATCGTGAACGTTTCCCAAGGCAGTTCGTTGTCGTGGCTCGGTTTGTAGCCAAATGCAAACCAGCCGATCAGCGCCGAAAAGCCGATCGCCGTGATCCAGCTCGTGGCCTTGCGCGCGGCAGTTGCGGTGAACGGCAGTCGGCCAATCCACCAGCACGAGGCCCACAGCGAGAACATGAGTGCCAGAGTTGACACCATGTATTTGGGATCGAGCAAACTAAACATGTAGACGACCGTGCCCATCAGCACGAAGCCCATCAACTGTTTGAACGTATCCATCCAAACGCCCGGCTTGGGGATGAACCGAATCAGTTTCGGAAAGGCGCCAATTACCAAGTACGGCAAAGCCATTCCCAAACCCATGCAGGTGAATACGAGATAAACGAGCGCCGGATGTTTGGTTGCGGACCAAGTTAGCGCGGTCGCCAAACCGGGGCCGCTGCAAGGCGTCGCCAACACCGTGGTGATTACACCCTTGAAGAACGCGCCGCTCAAGCCCTCCCGTTGTGCTAGGTCGCCTGTTGCACCGCTGCCGACAAAACCAGGGATAGGGATTTCCCAGACGCCTAAAAAGCTCAGGCCCATCACGAACACAACGCACAACAAGGGGATCGTGAATCCCGCGTAGTTGAACTGTTCACCCCAGCCCAGCGACGCACCGGCCGCCAATGTGGCCAACAACCAAAACACAGTCAGCATGCCCAAGGCGTAGATCAAATTAAGCACGAAGATCCGCGTGCGGTTCTCACCCGCCTGTTGGACGAAGGCCACGATTTTCAGACCAATCACAGGCAGCACGCAAGGCATGAAGTTCAGAATGAACCCGCCCACAAACGCAACTAACATGATGTAGAGCGTTGACGCGTCACGCGTCTCGTCCACTTCAATTTTCGTTAAATCGAAATCGT
Organism: Planctomycetales bacterium; assembly: GCA_020426755.1. Taxonomy (GTDB): domain Bacteria; phylum Planctomycetota; class Planctomycetia; order Pirellulales; family Pirellulaceae; genus JAGQPK01. Next base: position 8,813 of record JAGQPK010000077.1, on the reverse strand, counting down.
GGGCCAACCGTGCCGCGGGTATCGGCGGCGCAATGCCGCTGCTGCTCTCCCGGGGTGGTAATTCGTTCCCTGCCTGCTCGATAAACTTAGCCACGACGGCATACTTGGCGTTGGCGAACTTCAATTCCGCGGCACCCGCTCCCGTTGCCTGCGCTGTGACACTAACTTGCGTTTCAAAGAATACTCCAATCGGAGAATCGCAGCGCGAGTCGGTACACGTTTGATAACCGAGCATCCCGCGAACGGTCTGCTTTCCTTCGCGTGCCGTGGTCGGAATGGAGATCGGTACACGCCATGTCACTTTGTTGTCATAGTAGTGCTGCACCGGCTCAGGCGGCAGATCAGTCTGCTTTGCAATCGGCTCGTGGTCGGCCGTGGCAGCGTGAGTATTCCAATCTCCCGGCTCGGCCAGCGTAATCAACATGGGCTTGGAAATCTTCTTGGGATCTTTTTCGGCATACGCATAGATGTGCCAGCCGGCATCCGGTGTTGCTTCGATGACTAGTTCGGCTTCATCGCCGGGAGCCACCACGGCTGGTTCGATGCGTCCCCGGACCGTAGCGTGAATCTTGCCTGCGCGGTAGCCATCCGCCGGTGCTGAGGTGAAACGAGTGTCCGCTGGAATCGGACTGACTCGCGACGTGACGGCCGCCAGTTGATCATCGACCGGCGGAGTTCGCCGTTTGCCCGGAGGATCCAGTGCAAATGCGGCCGGCAGCGCTTCGAGCGACTTGCCCGGCTTGGCCTCGAACGTCGTGTCGCGCGTCGATAACGGCACGCAGCCTATGTCGTCCTGGCAAATCTGTCCGTCGAGCTTCCCGCGGATTCGCAGGCTGTCCGGGGAAACGCCCGCCGCAATTCGGATCGGGGCCGTCCAGATCACTTGCTTCGCATGCTCTTCCACCGGCACGTCGAAGAACTCTAGCCGGCGGGATTTCGGTGGCTTGTCCGGTCGGAATTCGCCGGCCAACTCAAATTGATCACTCGGCTCAAGCTTAATCTTGGTGCGAATCGGCCCGCCATCCGGCTGAGTAACCGAATAGATGTGCCAGTCGCCACCTAGCTTCGCCGTCACTGATAACAGGCCCGCTGATCCATCCGCCGTAATTCGGTACTCGGCCGAAACGACCAAGTCTTCGCTTGAATCCTGCTTGGACATCAATCCCTGCAGCCCCGATGGCAGAGAAAATCCCTTGCCGGCTTGCGCCAACCGGACCGGCGCGTGGTCGCCGGATGCCGCCAGCGTCGGGGAAGGGTTGTTGCAAGGTGTAATTGCTAGTAACGCTAACGTCGCTAGCACGATTCGTTGAAGGTCACGCGTTGAGATCGCTGACAAACTGGCCAACATGAGATTTCCCGAGGAAAAAAGGGGGTCGCTTGTATTTAGCCGAACGCTCGACCAGCGCCGAAGTTGTTTCGGGGACAGGCTAGCATGGAGCCACGATTCGGTCGGTATCGCAAATTCGCCCCGGAGGATACCGACGTCGCTTAAGATTGCTCAAATTGTATCGCAATGAAAGAAGCTGGGTCAATGTTGGCCGTTACCGGTCAAACTGCAGACGTGCCAAAATCGCCCGTAGGCGTTCGCTGACCCGTCGCTGGTCGAATTCGCGGCCGTCAACAAAGAGCCACTGTATCCAGTTAATCCCCGCGAAGATTGAATTGGCTCGATCATAGGCGCGCATTAACGTGTGTTCTTCGATCGTCAATTTGCGAATCTCTTCGTACGCTTGCAGGCCGGTCCCCCAGCCGCTCTCATCATCTCCCACCAAACTGCCCAGCAGCCGGGCTAGGTCAGCGGCGGGAGAGTCTACTCGCATTGCGCCAAAATCTATCAGACCTGTCAGATCATCCTGTTCAAACAGGAGATGATCGTGCCAGATATCGCGCAGGCACGGTTGGAGCCGGACCTCGATCGATTGCACTTGCTCAAGCTGCCGTCGACAGCCTGAGATTTGCGCGGGAATACGAGCGGCAATTTCCTGGCACAGCACAGCGATCTCAGCGTGTCCTGCTGATGGGCCTCGGTCGGTGATTCTGCCGAACAGCTCGCACAATGCTCCGTCATGCCACTGACGCGCAAGCTGATGGCGGTGTTGAATCCCCGGCGCGGGACCGCGTGTCTCGTCGGTGGCCCAGGCCGAGTGGACCTGTGCCAGAGCGCGGAGCCCTGCCTGTAGCTTCTGCTTCGTTGGTTCATGCAAGTAACTTGCCGCACCTGGCATCCATGTGGCGAGTTCCCACAGGTGGTGATCGGCAATGAGAAACGTATCGCCCCCCTCGGTCGCCTGTAGTTGGGGAATGAACAAACAGCCCGCGTCTGTCGCGCGCCGCATTTGCTTGTGGATCCACACGAGCTGTTGCGGTGTCGGGTGTGATCGTGGCCAGCGCCTCAAGCACCAGGTTCTGCCGCCTGCCGTAACTTGCCAGATCTCGGCGCCGCTCAGGCCCCCACTCGTATCAAGTGGTGCAACGGCAGCAGGCGGAGTGCCGGCGAGCAACTGCGCTGCGATCTTGTCCGGCAAGCATGGGTCGCGGCGCGCAGAAAAATCAGTTTCTGTCATCGAACGTCCAGGCGGTCCTCATTCTAATCAGGCCCCCACTCGTTGCGGCGAAAATAATCAACCTGGAGCAGCTCTCAGGAATCGCATCGACGTGCCGGGTAGGTGGCGACTATCTTCTTGATTATGACGGACAAGCGCATCGGTGTCATCGACGATCATTCTCACTGCCGTGAGGCCATCGCGACGTTATTGCGCAGTGCGGGGTTCGTCGCCGAAGGCTTTGCGAACGCAAATGAATTGATGGGCGCCCGTGCTCTCAGTGAGTGGCATTGCGTGCTCGTTGATCTGCGACTCCATAATGACTCCGGGCGCCGAGTTGCGGATCAATTGCAGCAGTTGCGCAGTGATTTGCCTGTAATCATCCTGACTGCGCACATCTCGACCCACGACGTGTTGTCGTCGTTTGCGCACCGCATGTTGTCGAAGTCATGTACGGCCGACGAGTTGATCACAGCGATCGAACATTGCACTCGCAGCTGATGTCGCCGGTTGTGCGTCGGCCAATCGTTACGAACAAATCGAGTGCAATTTGCGCGAAATGATTTGAGTCACAAAAAGTTTGCGGGACCTGCAATCTCCAAACTCAGGTGTATAGTTTACGGGCATGCTGTGGAGATTTCGCAACATGCGTTGTCTTGCGGAGACACCTGTGGATCCGCCTCTCATTTACACCTGCCGACGCGGAGAGCTGTCGATGGCCAGGCGCAAGTTTGCAGTAGCCGTTGCTATTTCTTGGAGTCTTACCGGCACGATTTGGGCGGATGATGCGTTGCCGGGCAACAACCCGCAACAGTTCACGCTCACGAAACGAGCGGAAATCGCTGCTGCTGCCAGTGATACCGGCGCGTCCAGCGAGTCGAAAATCACGCATTCCCAAGTGCTGAAAGACGCGAAACCGATTGATGGTGTGATTCGGACGTATCGCCCGGAAGACAAATTGATCGCGGAACTGGATCGCGGCGATTACTCTAGCGAGTTCATCGTGCTGATTTCGATCGCTCGCGGCATCGGTCAATCGCCATTGTTGGGCGGGATGACATGGGGGTTCGGCGACGACTGGGTGATGCAGTTCCGCAAAGTCGATGATCAGGTGCATTTGATTCGCAAGAATGTGCGCTTTCGGGCCGACAAGAATTCGCCCGAGGCGACGGCGGTTCGCAACGCCTACACCGACAGCGTGCTCTTTAGCCTACCGGTGATCACGAAGGGACCTAATGGTGGTGATCTCGTTGATCTGACGCCTGTCTTCATGAGTGATCTGCCGCAGATTTCCCAAGTGTTGCCCGGCTTTGGCTTCTCGGCGCAGAAGTCGGTGTGGGAGAAAGTCAAAGGGTTCGATCGAAACATCGAACTGGAAGTTGCCGCCACATACGCGTCGGGTGGCAACATGGAAATCGACACGGTAGCAGATTCACGTGGCGTCACGATCAACGTGCATTATTCGATCAGCAAGATACCGCAAACCGATTATCAGCCTCGCGTGGCGGATGATCGAATCGGCTATTTCATGACGGTCGTCAAAGACTACTCCAATTCGGCCGACGAAGAGCAGTTTGTGCGCTACATCAATCGGTGGAATCTGAAGCGAGCTGACAAGTCCTCGTCACAGTCGGTCCCCAAGGAGCCAATTATCTTCTGGATTGAAAAGACGGTTCCATTTAAATATCGCAAACCAATTTACGACGGCATTGCCGAATGGAACAAGGCCTTCGCCAAGGCCGGCTTCCTCAATGCGATTGAAGTCCGGCAGCAACCCGACGACGCCAGTTGGGATCCAGAAGATATCAACTACAACACGTTCCGCTGGATCACTTCAGACGCGGGGATGGCCATGGGGCCGTCACGCGTCAACCCTTACACCGGACAGATTCTTGACGCCGACATCATCTTTGATGCGGACTTCTTGGATTCCTGGAACTCGCAATTCGATACGTTTGGTCCTGACAAGATTGCGGCACTGACGGGCGGACCACTCGACTTGGAATCGTATCGTGACCTGGCAAGACGCAGTGGGCCAAGTGTGTTGCCGTACGGTGCGAGTTGCGCTTTAAGCCAAGGCATGTCGCTTCATTTTGCCTTCGGACGTGCCGCGCTGGCGGCAGAAGCGAGTGACGCGGGCAAGATCGCCGAATTGCGCGAGAAGTTGATCCTGCAAGGATTGAAGGAAGTGACGATGCATGAGGTGGGGCACACGCTGGGGCTGCGCCATAATTTCAAGGCCAGCACCTTCCTCTCGCTCGAAGAAATGAACGACGTTGAGAAGACGAGCCGCACCGGTCTGGCGGCGTCAGTGATGGACTACCTGCCGCCGAACATCGTGCCCAGCGACATGGTTCAAGGCGACTACTATTCCACCACAATCGGTCCTTACGATGAATGGGCCATCGAATATGGCTATCGCGACATCTCGGGTGATACGGTCAGCGAACAGCCGCGGTTGCTAGAGATCGCCGCGCGGAGCGGAGAGCCGGGCTTGGCTTTCGCGACTGACGAGAACACGCGCGGCATCGATCCGGATCCATTTTCCAATCGCTTTGACTTGGGCAAGGATCCCATCGCTTATGCCACTCGGCGTGCCAAAATTGTGAAGGAACTGATGCCCAAAGTTGCAGAGAAGCTTGTTGATGAAGGTGAAGGTTACGCAGCAGCTCGGCAGGCGTTTAACGTATTGCTGGCAGAGCAAGGCCGCGCCATGTTCTTTGCCGCTCGCTACATCGGCGGATTGGATGTGAGTCGCAGCCACAAAGGCGACAAAGATGCACCGCCGCCATTCCGAGTTGTCGAGGCGGAGAAGCAGCGTGCGGCGTTGGAACTGCTCAGCGAGCAAGTGTTTAGCGATCGGCCCTATGAAGTCGATCCGCAGCTTTACAGTTTTCTCGCGCCGAGCCATTGGTCACACTGGGGCAAGGCGACGACATACCGTCCCGACTTTCCTGTTCACCAAGTGATCGAATCGTGGCAGATGAGGATCCTCGATCAACTGCTATCTTCGCTGACCCTGGAGCGTTTGCACGACAGCGAATTGAAGCTATCTGCCGACGTTGACGCATTCACGACGGCGGAGTTGCTGGAGAAGCTGACTGACTCGGTCTTCGCGGAATTCAAGAGCCTGCCGGAACGCGAGTTCTCAAATCGACAGCCGGCGGTGAGCAGTTTGCGTCGCAACCTGCAGCGAAACTATATTGGTCTGCTGGCCAATATCGCGCTCAGTCGAACCGGTGCTCCACAGGATTGTCAGGCGATTGCGTACGATCAATTGGATCAGTTGGCAAAGCGACTTGATGAAGCTCAGCAGCGCGCAGGGCTCGATAGCTACACGCGGGCACACCTGCTAGCCAGCTCGCAGCGAATCCGCAAAGCGCTCGACGCCTCCATGACGCTCTATTCGCCCTAATAGAATCTGTTCAATGTGGCCCAATTGCCGCACTGGCCCGTGCGGAATTGGGTGGGATTTGCCATAATCGGGGCAGGATCTGATTGGTCTTGGCCTGACGAGTGTGTGCCGTGAAATTGTTGCTCGCTATCATCCGCCCCACGAAATTGCAAGCCGTACGAGAGGCTCTCCGTGCGATCGGCGTCGATCGCATGACCGTTTGCGACTCACACGGCTACGGTCGGCAACGTGGGCAAACGGAAACTTATCGTGGCGTGGAATACAAAGTAAATCTACTCCGTAAGGTGGTCCTGGAAATTGTCGTCAACGATGACTTCGTGGACCGTACCGTCGAAGTCATCGAACAGATCGCTCGGACTGGACCGGAGGGCAACATCGGAGACGGAAAGATTTTTCAGCTTCCAGTCGACGAAACCATTCGGCTCGGCCAAATGGCGCGGGGTCCGGAAGCGGTTTGAGCAGTGCAAGCCAGCAGGTAGTGCGTTAACCGGTCGGATCGTGCCCGTTTTTCACATGCGAATTGAGTTATCCATTCTCGCCAGCGGAGTTGAGGGACACTGAGTGAAGTGCCTAGCGCTATCCGACGATTTGATGTTTGGATCGCAGATCGTCCAGGTCGGTCGGCAAGCGGGCTGCGAGCTGACGCAAGCGGATTCCCTGTCGGCGTGGTCCGAACAATTACGCCAGCAACCCGGCATCCGTTGCTGCGTGGTCGACCTGAACACGCGTGGGTTGGAGCTACCAGCATTGGTTGCTGCCGTTGCTGAAATCCTGCCCGTCAACGAGGTTCGTTGGTTGGCAATCGGCCCTCATGTGCATCGTGATAAACTTGCCGCCGCGCATCAAATGGGGTGGCATGTCATGACGCGTGGACAGTTTCATGCCGAAGGCGCGACCTTGTTGCGTACATGGAGGGATACCAAATCGCCTACGACGCTTGCCGATGGAACGAGTCTGGCGAATCCTTGAACACGGAAGCTTGCCAATTTGACCGGCAATCCGACTTTCGTCAGCCAAAGCGGGACGACGTTGGCTGTTTCGGAAAAGTTTACTGTCGGCACATCAAAGTTACTCAATCGAACATCGTCCGCGATTTCAACTTCAGGAATGACACGAATGGCTCAGGCAGATCTCAATTCAACCGACTCTACCAATGCGGTGTTTCAAGAAGCATTAGCTCGAATTGAGCAATCGACCGCCGTTGTCGGCGTGATCGGGCTCGGCTACGTCGGGCTGCCCCTGCTACACGCCTTCATCGATTCCGGTTTCGGCACAATGGGCTTCGACGTGGATGCCCGCAAGGTTGATTCGTTGAACGCGGGTGAGAGTTACATCAAGCACGTGCCAAACGAATGGATCTCCGGTTGGTTGAAGCAAGGAAAGTTCTCGGCAACCGCGGATATGGACAAGTTGGCCGAAGCAGATGCGTTACTCATCTGTGTTCCGACGCCTTTGAACGAAAGCCGTGATCCGGACCTCAGCTACATCGAATCAACCACACGAATGATCGCCAAGTCATTGCGCAAGGGCCAACTGGTTGTGCTGGAGAGTACGACCTATCCGGGCACGACGCGCGATGTCATGCTGCCGATCTTAGAGGAGTCTGGCCTGGTCGCCGGAGAGGACTTCTTCGTGGCCTATTCGCCTGAACGCGAAGACCCAGGCAATCCGGATTTCTCGGCCAGTCGCATTCCCAAAGTGATTGGTGGGCTCAATACTTACAGCTTGGAACTTGCCAACTCGCTTTACTCAAAGGCCGTGGTCAAGACGATTCCTGTTTCGAGTTGCGAGGCGGCCGAGGCCTGCAAGATCCTTGAGAACACCTATCGTTCGGTGAACATCGCGATGGTCAACGAACTCAAAGTGCTCTTTACCGAACTTGGTATCGATGTGTGGGAAGTGATCGATGCGGCGCGCACCAAGCCGTTCGGCTTCCAAGCGTTCTACCCGGGCCCAGGTTTGGGCGGTCACTGCATCCCGATTGATCCGTTCTATCTAAGTTGGCTCGCGCGGCGGCACGAGATGTCGACTCGTTTTATTGAGTTGGCTGGCGAGATTAACACGTCGATGCCGCAGTATGTCATTCATCGCATCGCCGATGCATTGAATGCCCACACGAAGCCGATTCGCGGCAGTCGTATCGCAGTGCTGGGTGTGGCTTACAAGAAGGACGTGGACGATCCTCGCGAAAGCCCATCGTTCAAACTCATGGAATTGCTGGGAGCCGCAGGAGCCCAGTTGTCGTACAACGATCCACATATCCCTTCATTGCCATCCATGCGACACTATGATGTACCGCTGATGGCCAGCCAGGAACTGACGCCCGAATACTTGGCTAGTCAGGATTGCGTGCTGATCGCTACCGACCATTCGGCATATGATTATGACTTCATCGTCAAACACGCGCGCCTCATTGTCGACACACGCAACGCGACTAAGAACGTCACGGACAATCGCGAGAAGATCGTCAAGGCGTAAGGGGAAGCTGGTCTGCGACTCTAGTTCGCTGCAACGCATTAGCGTCGGTTCGCTCCGGCGCTGTGCGTCCATCACAATCGCGAACCACGGCTAACGCTTGGCGACGCACCGCAATAACAGGCGTTGACAATGCGCCAGTGAGACCAGACAGCCGCCCAGCGACAGGAACATCCAAGCCGCTGGCTCGGGCACTGCTGTAACGGTTGCGATCTGGCTGGTGTAGTTCGGTACGAAGATGTCGAATGAGATCGCGTGATTTCCGGTAGCCAGCAGGCTATCGGTGTCCGCTGAACGATAGTCGAAAAGGGCGCTGAAATTTGCTGACGTGATGTTGTCAGCCAGGTACGAATGGATGCCGAGCAGCTTGAGCTGACCTC
>JAGQPK010000779.1 GCA_020426755.1 Planctomycetales bacterium | reverse complement strand
CGAGTTTGCGTTCAACGTTTTTGATAATGTTTTGGGTGGCGGTAATGACAAGTGGTGCTGCGGTAAGGCCGGCGGCATTTCGGATAACGAGCCCTCGTGGGTGCAGGCCAAGTTGTCAGAGCCCTTCTATTTGACCAGCTTCACTTTGTCTTCGGCTAATGACGTGCCCGAACGCGATCCAAGTTCTTGGGCGCTCCAGGGCTCGAACAACGGCGTCGACTTCACCGACATATACGTTTACGACGATGCCGCCGGTCCCTGGACCGAACGGCTCCAAGTCATCAAGTTCAATGGCGGCGACGATTTCCCAACGCAAACAGAGAGCTACGATTATTTCCGTCTAGCGGTCTTTAACACACCCAATAATCCGAATGGCGCTTACCTTCAATTAAGCGAAATCGAGTTGTTCGGTGCCGCTGTGCCGGAACCCTCATCGCTCGTATTGATGTTGCTCGGCGTGACCGGCGCAGGTCTCCATCGTCGTCGTTGGTAGTTATAAAGCGTTTAGTTGCCGATCGGCTCTGGTCGCTGTTAACGGCCAGTTAGTCGGTCGGCAATCTCGTTGTATGTCTTATCGTGGACGTGATTCGCTCGGTTCACGTGAACGCGCGTCCCACACGGCGAAGATCGCACGCAGCCTATCGCAGCTCCGCGGGGCTACTTCCGAGCATTCAATCTGCGACCAACGTTGCGCTGCAGTTGTTTTTGCGCGGAACGGCTCTCGAGCTCGATCGAATACGTTCTTGCATGAATGCTACCGTAAGTGCCAGAGCGTTACTTGCCTATCTGCAAATATGAGGTTTCTGCGGCGGAAAATATTGACGACGCAGGTAATGACGCTCAAATAACCGTCTGGACGAATTAGTTGGTGGATTGATTCATCCGTGTCGGTATTAGGTGAGTTCCACGCGTGGGCGTAACGTCTGTCCGCTCGGACCAATCGCGTCACTGCACAGTGACGCAAGCTTGACGTAGCGCGTGTGATACCTAGCCGGTATACAGCAACAGAGAAGAAGGCAGGTCGCTGTCGATTGGACGTCGGACGGCGAATTACTTTGGTGCTGTGTCCGCTCACATATCCTACATTGAGGTCCACGATGATTATTCGTAACGCTTTGAAGTTCCGCAAGAGAAAGTCGTATTTGGCAGCCGCCGCGATGAGCGCGCTGTTGCTGAGCAGTATGCCGGCTCAAGGCTATGAAATCTTAGGTACGGGTACGGATTCGTTAATCGGCAACGACTTGACCGACTTGGGTGACGACGGTGATCCTGAAAACGACATCGGCTACGACGCCGTCTTTGATTCCAGCGACGAGCCAGGATTTGGTGGTGGCGAGTTTGCCTTCAACGTTTTCGACAACCGTTTGGGCCCCAGCAATGACAAGTGGTGCTGCGGCATGGGCGGTGGTATCGACGAAGACAATCCGGCCTGGGTATCGGCTCAATTGCCCGTCAAACACTTCTTGACGAACTTCACGGTGTCGTCTGCCAATGACGTGCCGGAACGCGATCCGAATTATTGGGCCATCCAAGGTTCAAATGACGGCGTGAATTACACCGACATCTACGTCTACGATGACGTAGTTGGTCCTTGGGAAGATCGTCTGCAAGTCGTGGAGTTTACCAGTGGCGAGGGCAATGACTTCCCTACGCAAACCACCAGCTACGAGTACTTCCGTTTCGCGGCCTACAACACGCCCAGCAATCCGAACGGTGCGTATTATCAGGTTGGCGAAATCGAGTTCTTCGGCACGCCGGATGGCGTCGTGCCCCCGATTTACGTCGGCGGTCAGAACACAATCGGTTCACAGAGCTTTGATGGTGACAAGACGAACAAGGTCTTTGGTGAGCCGGTTAGCGGCCTACCTGGTTGGAATGTGAAGCTGGTCGACACGGAGACGACGGTAAGTGACCACACGATTGCCGAATTGGTCCTCGATGATGACGACGGTGAGGTGACGTTTGGCTCGTACGATGTCATCGACTTGGGAGGTGGCGGCGGCACGTTTAACGAAACCCAACCGTATCCGAACGAAGTCGCCGATACCAGCATGGAAGACTTTGCCATTCGCGCCACAGCGGATGTTGTGATTCCGCCGGGAGTCTATACGATCGGGTTTGCTTCCGATGACGGTGGCCAAATCACAATTCCTGGTGCCTTCTTCGACTTTGCGCTGACATTGAATAACGATTCGGCCGAGGACGATCAGATTCGCTTCAACGGAAACCGTGGTCACCAGTGGACAACGGGCGTGTTTGAAGTCACCGGCGAACCGCTGGAGACGACGATCGTGGCGTCGATGCACGAACGTGGCGGTGGTGATAGTTTTGAACTGGCGATCATCGAAGGCGAATTGTTGGAAGAAGCCAGTCCCGACACGGGATGGGAACTGCTAGGCGACGGCACGTTGGGCTGGACCGTCAAGCACACGGCCGCACCGCTCGTCACCGCCGACCTCGAAGCGTCGGTGAGCAATGCCCGGACTTGGCAATTCGACGTCAACGGCGACACCAACACCTCCGACTCGTTTGTCGTACCCAATCCTGATCCGGCGGTCTATACGTCGATTCTTGACATGGATGGTGTGACGATCGAAATCAATGCCACGGGCGCGGTGGCCAATGGTGATGCTTTCAAGATCATTGATGCAGATCAAATTATGGGAAATGTCACGATTACGTCCGTCGTCGCGGGGCAAAACTGGGTGTTTGATGCCGCCACCGGCCGCGCCTGCTTGGGCACGTGTCCTGGAGTATCTGCGAACGGCGATTACAACGGCGACGGTCAAGTTGACGCGGCTGACATCGACGCTCAGGCCGTTGCCATGCTGACCCCGACCCAGAACTTGGGCACGTTCGACGAGAACGGTGACGGCACAATCAACTTCGAAGATCGTCTCGCCTGGGTGAAGAACCATGCGTTCGGCGGCAAAGGCACGTGGATCGGCGACGCTGATCTCAATGGCGAATTCAACTCGAGCGACTTCGTTACCGTCTTCGGTGCCGGCAAGTACGAGTCGGGTGCAGCAGCCAGCTGGGGCGAAGGCGATTGGGACGGCGATGGCGTCTTTGGTAGCGGTGACTTCGTCGTGGCGTTCACCGAC
>JAGQPK010000778.1 GCA_020426755.1 Planctomycetales bacterium | reverse complement strand
TCAAGTCGGCGCCGTCGTGCTGGTGGATGCCGCACAAAGTGCCGCGCACCTGCCACTCGATGTTCAGCAACTCGGCGCGGACTTCGTGGCCTTCAGCGGCCACAAAATGATGGGGCCGTCAGGCATCGGCGTGCTGTACGCGCGTGAGTCGTTGTTGGAAGCGATGCCACCGTTCCTGGGAGGCGGTAGCATGATTCGCCGCGTCTACTTGGATCGATTCGAGCCCGCCGACCTGCCGGCCAAGTTCGAAGCCGGCACCCCGCCGATTGTCGAGGCGATCGGATTAGGTGCCGCGATCGATTACCTGCAACCGCTCGGCATGGATCGACTTCTGCAACATGAACGTGAGTTGACCCATTACGCACATCAGAAGCTGGCAGACGTCGAGGGCATACGCTTCTTGGGGCCAAGCCCTGAGGCAAAACTGGGCATCGTGAGCTTCACGCTCGACAAGGTGCATGCCCACGATATCGCGCAACTTTTAGACCGTGATGGCGTCGCAGTCCGAGCCGGACATCACTGCACGATGCCGCTCCACAAGCGGCTAGGCATCAACGCCAGCGCGCGGGCGAGTTTCTTCCTGTACAACTCGACCGATGATATTGACCAGATGGCGCAGTCCCTCACACAAGCCCGCCAGATGTTTGTGCGCGGAAGATAGCAGCGAGAAGTTGGTGGCTGGTCGCAGAGTGAAACGCGCGGGGGGCGAGTGTTTCCTGCGTCGCGACGATAAACGCCTATTTTCGATCTGCGCCGGATTCGGCAATCTTGCCGGCAAGGTATCGCAAGATGTCGCGGACGCTGATGACGCCGCGAAGTCGCTCTTCGTCGTCCACCACGGGGACGTGTCGATAGCCGCCCAGGTCCATGCGATGGACAGCAAATGCAAGTCGTGCGTTGCCGCTGAGAGCCTGAGGATTCGGCGTCATGAAGCGCGAGATTGGTTCGTTCGCCAAACTGGCCGCGTCGACGTTGAGTCGCAGCAGCGCATCGCGTTCGGTGAAGACTCCCACCATCTGCTCACCATCGACGACGAACACGCTACCGATGCTTCGCCCGACCATGAGATCGAGCACCTGCGCGACAGTCGCGTCAGCTGGCACAACGATGGGGGATTTAGGCCACAGCTTGGCGATGGTGTCAACCAACAGGCCACGCTCGACGGCATTCTTAGGGGCGAGCAGATGCGATTCGGAAAGTGACTGGCCGCACTGACGGCAGGTATCAACGCCGGCGATGTTCTCGAAGTCGCAGAGTGCACAGATGACCATAGTCCATTCCGATCTTGAGGGACTCGTTCCGATGACCGTACGGTATTCGTCGTCCACGAGCAGCGCGCGGTTCATCCACGGGCTGCTCAATTGCCGGGTCGCGCTATTCGACGACCCAGGTGTCTCCCGCATTGAACAGCTTGTCGAGATCACCTTCGCCATGCTTTTCGCGAGCGGCGGTGATCTGCAGATTCAATTCTTCGTCATACTTCGGCTTGTCAACCGCGCGGAAGACGCCGATCGGTTCGGGGAACTCCGGATATCGCATGCGGCTTAGCAAATATGCCAAGCTGGGCTCCGAGGCTTTCTCGTCGTGGAACAACAGGTCGTCTTCGTTGACGCCCTTGCCGAGTTCAACCACTTCGGGCTCAAGGCCGTTAAGGCGGATGCCCTTGTCACGATTTTTGCCAAAGATCAACGGTTTACCATGCTCCAATTCGATCGTCGTATCCGTCTTCGATTCACGATCCGTCGCATAGTCCCAAGCACCGTCGTTGAAGACGTTGCAGTTCTGGTAAACTTCGATGAACGCAGTGCCCCGATGTTCGGCAGCTCGCTTCAACACCGCACCAAGATGCTTGATGTTGACGTCGATCGAGCGTGCCACAAACGTCGCCTCGCAGCCGATGGCAATTGAGAGCGGGTGAATTGGGTTGTCGATGGTTCCCATCGGCGTGCTCTTTGTGACCTTGCCCAGCGGCGACGTTGGCGAGTACTGGCCCTTGGTCAAACCGTAGATACGGTTATTGAACAGGATGATGTTGATGTCCAGGTTCCGGCGAATGGCATGCATCAAGTGATTGCCACCGATGCTCAAGCCGTCACCGTCACCGGTAATGACGAACACGGTGAGATCGGGGCGTACGCACTTCAGACCGGTCGCCACGGCAGGAGCACGACCGTGGATCGAGTGCATGCCGTAGGTGTTCATGTAGTAGGGGAAGCGGCTTGAGCAGCCGATACCCGAGATGAAGACCAGATTTTCGCGCGGGATGCCGAGGGTCGGCAACACCTTCTTCATTTGGGCCAAAATCGAATAGTCGCCACAGCCAGGACACCAGCGCACATCCTGATCACTGGCAAAATCATTGGCGGTCAAAACGGGCAGTTGAGTACTCATGATAGGTAGTTTGTTTTTATCTTGATTGAGTGATGTGCAATGAATTCGCGATGGAGTTGTAGGGCGAGCGAAACATGGGGTTTCAAGCTACGACCGATTATTCGCCCAGGAGTTGTTCGAAGTGATCCATAAGTTCACCGACGGAGAACGGCTTGCCTTGGACCTTGTTGAAGCCTTTCGCTTCGACCAAATACTTCGCGCGAAGCAGGGTGCGAAGTTGCCCCAGATTGAGTTCGGGCACGACAACCTGCTTGAAGTTGTTCATCAGATCGCCCAGGTTTCGCGGTAGCGGATTGAGGTAGCGAAGGTGAGCATGCGAGACTGCACGCCCTTGCGTTTGCAGCCGACGTACCGCGGTACGGCAGGCACCGTACGTACCGCCCCAACTGATCACCAACAGGTCGCCGGATGTTTCGCCCAGGACTTCTTGCTCGGGAATATCGTCGGCCACCAATTGTACTTTGCGAGCCCGCGTGTTGATCATGTGCTCGTGGTTCAGCGGATCGTAGCTGACGTTGCCGGTGACGTCCTGCTTCTCCAAACCACCGATGCGGTGTTCTAAGCCGGGCGTGCCTGGCGTCGCCCAGGGCCGCGCGAGTCGCTCGTTACGTTTGTACGGCAAGAACGGCGGATCACTTTCGGCACGAGGACCGGGGTGCGTCACTTCAATCTTGGGCAGCTCCGACGCCTCGGGAATGCGCCACGGTTCGGAGCCATTGG
>JAGQPK010000777.1 GCA_020426755.1 Planctomycetales bacterium | reverse complement strand
CATCTGCGCGCCATTGCCATCCAAATTGTGTAGAGCTTCCTGAGCGCCGGCCAGAATCGATTGATAGGCGCGCTGACGGAGATATTCGAAAAAGGTCAACACGAAAGTCCCCCTGTGTTGGCATCACAATGACGAAACAGTCCACGGCCAATATTTTCAGACAATCGGCTGGCGGTAGGGACTCGACGTTGAGTCGATTCTGAGTCGCGGCGCGGTCAAATTCGCGGCGCCAAAATGTCGCGTTTAATTATCCGTAGCGGTTACAATTTCGTCAGTCGCAGCGGGCGGCGCAACGTGGGCGCCAGCTAGGCCTTACCCCTGATTTCCGATTTATTTACTGCGTACAAGGATAGCGCGACCAACTTGCGCACAGGCCCGTGTGCCGTTTGTGTCAGTCGTGATTAGCTGGGAACACCGAGTGCAATGACCGGCAAAACACCACCGACAATTCGCTTTCAAGGGCGCGAGGAACGCGTGCTCGACACGTTGCACGTGCGCGGCCACCGCTACGAGATTCTTGAATTGCTCAGTCATCGCGGTGCATTTCGTGTCTTTGATCGACACGCCGGAGTCGAGGGGAATTACCGCGCGCTCTATCGCATTCCGGCGGAGCGCATGACACGGCAACGCGCGGAAGTACTGCGGCGGTTAGGTGGGCCGAGTGAGAATCGCCATTTTCCGCTGACGATCGAGTGCTCACGCGTGGGGCAAGAATGGATTTTGGTGACGGAATGGGTGGCAGGCACCAACTTACGCGCCTATCTCGAACAGCTACGGGCGAACACCATTCCACGGTCGAGCATTCGCGAAGTTGTGCGGCTGCTACGAGGATTGGCTCATGGCTTGCATCACTATCATCGCCGCACCAACCTCGTCCACGGTGATGTGAGTCCGGCTAACCTGGTGATCACGCAAGGGACGACGCAACTGGTGCTCGTTGATTTCGGCTCCGCTTGGACTTTGGAATCTGACTCGCAGCGCGAAGCGGGTGATGGCATGACGCGACCCTATGCGGCACCGGAACGGTTGGCGGGACACGCGCTCGCTGATTTTCGCGCGGACCAGTTCTCCTTGGGAGTGATCGGCTACGAATGGCTCACGCTGCAAATTCCCTACGCGGGTTGTGGCGGCCAAGCGGGCACGCCCTACTTGATCAATTCGTTGGGATCAACCTACGTCGCCCCCAGTACACTGATGGCGGGCAGTGATCGTGTGACACGGTCTGCCGTGAGTCAGTTGGATGCGTTACTGGCGCGCTGCTTGTCGCTGCAACCGGATCAACGCTTCCCAACCTCGCGGGCACATCTGGCTGCGTGGGATTCGCTCTGGAGAGAATTGCAGCCAGGAAGTCGACTGAGTCCCTGGCAGCGCACGCTCGTCGAATGGTTGTCTCGGCTGCGCTTCTGGCGACGCGCGTAAACATCTGGGCATCGTCGTATTGCGTTCGCCGTATTGGCGCGAAAAGACCGACTGTGACAATCCCTGGCGTCTCCGGAACACGAAGTTCGCCGAAAGGCGCCAGCCGCGGTTCTCAGGCATGGTGGATGCTTCTTGGCAGGACAAAACGACGCGAACGCAGCTCAGATCGTTGTGGAAGACCGGACTAATTGGCTATTCGTGCGAGGCCCGGAGGCGCCTCGCGAGAGTTTCTTGATGGGGCGGGATGCTATCAAAGCGATCGCCACATTCGCAATGGAACTTAGCTCCCGGAACGTCGGCCAATACAAGCAAGCGACGGCCATTGCGACGAGCCAGTTTGATTTCCTCATCGCTGATCGGCTGCGGTTTTCCAAGTTCACAGTTGGCACAGCGCGTACGGTCATCCGGCAGACGCGGATCGCATTGTTGAATCTGAGAGGAATCGATAAGCACCATCGCACGCTCGAACCGGCGCGCCAAACGCTCACGAACATCGAGCGTCAGCGGCACGCAAAGGCCACGATGCGAATCCGCGGTGAAGACGAGTCCAAAAGGAACTTCTACGTGGGGCGTCGCCTCCAACATTTCGGCATAGGCAGCTAATCGCAACTCGTGCTTCTTGTACACCGTATCTCTCGTGGGACCCAAGCGTCGCCCGCCAGTGCGAATCACGGGAATGCGCCAGCTCCCCCAAACGAGCACACGCCACGGATTGCCCTCCAGCGGCAACGTGGGATGCAATAGCGGACGAAGAAAGACCATCGGTTCGCACCCCGCACGTAGCAGGGACCACCAGCTCACTGCCGTTACTCGCACGCCCAGTTGCCGCAGATCGACCTCGGGCATCCAGCGTGCAGCCGTCCGGCGCGCCAGCAGTCGCAGCACACGATAGCACGACACGACTAAAAGGCCGACGGCCGACGCGAAGCCCAGTGACAGGATTACGCGATATACTGCGTAGCGATTCGCGCCAAGGTGAAATCCAAATATCAACGCTCCACATGCCAGTAGGAGCACACCAACCAGATTCAATTCGGCGCGTAACCGTTCCTCAATCTTCTCAACATCAAAGTTGGGCAAGTAGCCAAGTCGTGGCAGTGGTTCATCGACATCCTGTTCGTTCGGCTGTTCATGAGCATAGATCCCGGCCCGTGCACAAAACTCAAACTGTCCGAATGCGTGGACACTCAGGCGTCGTCCTCGCCGTTTTGTCGTCGTTGATTCTGATTTCGACTTTGACTGTGACGTGTCGCGCGGCGAAGCTGGACTCACTTCTGCCTGGTGGGAGGCCGCATCTGACGGAATATTTTCGGTCAGTGTAATGTCTTCGTCAGAGCGCCTCGACGATGCACGATTAGGTCCCACAGGCGGCTCAGTTGGCGTTGCACTCTCTCGCGCTTTGTCGCCGGGTGACTCATCCTGACGATGAGCGTCGTCCCATGGCGAGAGTTGCGGCCGAGGCATATAGAATTCGCACACGTCGTCGTCACCGTCGCTCATTGCCATTTCTCCAAGACTTTTAAGATCGAGCTGAAGTCACGCGGACGACGAGCTGGATTGAGCGCGACACAATCCATCACGAACTGCCGCAGCTTGGTGGGCAAGTTGGCAAGTGTCGCGTCACTGGGCCGCTGAGTGCCTGACGGCAATTCGCCTAACAGGGCGTGCAGGAAGATGCGTCCCCAACTGTAGAGGTC
>JAGQPK010000776.1 GCA_020426755.1 Planctomycetales bacterium | reverse complement strand
CGCCGGACCGGGAGGGCTCGCCAAGCGAGGCGGCTGAGAATGGCGAGTTCATCAACGGATACTCTCGCCAATCCGCATAATCGAAGTGCCACCATTCAAATTCGTAGACAGTGAAGCCGGCGGACTCCATCGAGGTCCGTAGCAACCGGCGGTGCCACCGCTGCCTTTCACTGCCCCCCGCATACTCGGGGAAGGCCCGCGGTGAAAACTCGTCGTAGCCCGACACCATCAGCACCGGCCGGCCACTCGCCAGCTCATACAGCGTCAAATCGACGGCACAACCACGATTGTGACGCGAGCCGTTGGCTGGATTGGCCACGAAATCCCGCAGATCCGGCGGCGTCGCGTCCCAAAACATCTTCGTGACGAACCACGGCCGATAGGCATCGTGGATCAGCAGCCCATAGCCGTCGTCCTTCAATTTTCGGTGCACCCGCACCAGCGCTTCGGCGGCAGGCCGCTGCAAGAAGGCACGCGGTGCCTCGTAGAATCGTTCGTTCATGAAGTTGTTCGTGGTCGCATAACGAACGTCCAAGTGAATGGATTCGTCAAGCTGCGACAATTCGACTAGCTCCGGTTGGCGTGTCGGTCGCGTCTCAGTAGGAGGAGATGCTGCCATCGCTGCCGTACGCAGTTCCTCCACCGGACGCAGCGGCACGATCTTAAACGTGACTCCGTCGGCAGTTCCTACCGCGCGGCGCGGAAAAGTGACACTCGCCGCAATCACGTCCGTTGCCTCGCCGCCTGCATTGCGGCGGAACACAAGTTTCTCACCGTGGTACAGACCGTAATCCGGAAAGGCGAACTCGTTGTCGTTTAACTCCTGCAATGGATAGTCATAGAACCACTCAATCAGAGCATGCAGCCTGCCCTGCTCTTCGTAGATAAACAACGTGTTGTGATCCCAACCATATTCGCCAATTAACCCGCGCCACTTCTCCGGCGCAGCGGGTGGACAGATGTCGTCGAGTCGCGAGTACCGTTGATCGCCCAGCGAAATGCTTTCGTCCGCATGCCGTTGTAGTTCGACGCCCAATCCAAACCTATCGTCGACGACCATCCGATCACCGTCCAAACGCACCTCCCGCACGAACGAACCTTGGTGAAGCAACAACCGGTCGCCATTGCGTTCGAGCCTCACACGTCCGCGATCGTTGCCGTACAATCCCGCCAACTGAACGATGCGCGGCGCCGGCACGTCGCTGGTCGAATCAAACTGCGGCGGCGTTTGATCGGCACGAGCACACAGCATCACACGCAGGGCCTGATCCGCAATCCGTTCGACGATTCCATTCGCACCATCCA
Source organism: Planctomycetales bacterium (assembly GCA_020426755.1). GTDB lineage: Bacteria > Planctomycetota > Planctomycetia > Pirellulales > Pirellulaceae > JAGQPK01. Next base: position 1,815 of record JAGQPK010000776.1, on the reverse strand, counting down.
GGGTCGCGACGACGGCAACGCCAAGCTTAGCATCGGGCAACACTGACACTTGTGTGGCATAGCCGTAGACGGCACCGCCGTGGCCGACACGTCGCTGGCCCTCGAATTCGTTGACGCGAAATCCGATCCCGTAGCCCAACGGATTGCCATCGGCGTCAAGTCGTGGGGACAACATGCGATTGACGGTATCGATTTGGAGTAGCTGCTGATCGCCAACGCGACCACGCTCGATGACAAGACGCATCAACTGCCGCAGGTCTTCTAACGAGGCATATAAGTTGCCCGCCGGCAGCGTCCCAAGTTGAAAATCGACCGCCGGAAATCGACGGCCGTCGTACGTCCACATCCAACCTAGAGCCTGTCGTTCCGCCACTGACTCCGTCCGCTGAAAACTGCTAGCCGACATACCGATTGGCTTGAGCAGTTCCTGTTCAATTACCTGTTCGAAGGACTTCCCCGCCAGTTTCTCAAGCACGTATCCCACCACAGCAATACCGGCGTTCGAATACTTGGTCTGGGTGCCAGGTTGATAGACGAGAGTAGTCGTGTTGAGGCTTTCCACAGTCGCTTGCAAACCGGGCGCCGACGCATCGAAGTAATTTCCGACCGGCGACTCTCGCACCAAGCCCGCTCGATGCGCCATCAACATCCGCAGTGTGATCGGCGTGCCGAATGGATTGTGAGGCGCAAAGTCTGGCAGGTACGTTTGAATTGGCACATCCAGGTCCAGCCGAGCTTGTTCGACCCAACGCATCACGCACAGATCCGTCAACAGCTTCGAAACCGAACCAACTCGATACACGGTGCTACCGTTGACCGGTCGCTGCTCCGTTTGACCGTCGGTTCCAAAGTGAATCTGCCATGTCTGCTGAGTCTCACCGTCATACGCTAACAACGACAGCGCCGGCAACTGTTTCTGCCCCACTTGCACTTGGATGTCGGCGCGAAGATCGGCGAATAAACGATCCGCGGTTGAATCACCATCAGCTACTGCAGGTGCCGGTGTGGTGGTGGTGTCGGTTGCTTGCGCTGCGGCGCGAGCCAGTGGAAGTAATGCCGTGCAGATCAAACAGAATCGGGCTAGATGGCGTGAGACCATGGTGCGTGCTCGTCCCTCAAGTTCGATGTAGATTCGCGCTGCACTAGCGAGTCGTTAACGGCCAAGACAAGGTGCCGTTGTTATCGTGTGTAGTTCGTAGTTGGTAGTTCGCCGCAACGCGTTAGCGTCGGTTCTGTCCTGTGCACGAGTTCACCATGCTGAGAACCGCGGCTAACGCCTTTCGGCGAACTAGTCACATGGCGCGGCCGGCGACTTTCGGCGAACTAGTCATGACACTCCGCCCCCAGATGTTAGAGCGACTTCCAGACGCGTGAGAACCCATCCTTGAGTTCGCCGGCCACTAGCTTGAGCGACTCCACAACGTTCTCCGCCGATTCGCCGACCGCATCCTTCACCGGTTCGAAGTCATCGTTCAATTGATCCAAGCGTTTCTGCAGTTTGTCCCATTCGTCCTTCAATTCGGCTTTGCCCAAATGCATCTGCAGCGCGATCTCATCGCGTTGTTGCTTCAAGCTGCTGATCGTTTCGGCAATAAAGTCGCGTGTATCACTCATCATCAATCTCCTTGCTCGGTTGAAAACTCCATCTCTCAATTCTACCGGTCCCCACTAGCGGGCGGAAGGGCGGAAGTCCTGCAGCGAATTCGCCGAAAGGCGTTAGCCGCGCCATACAGCTAGTTCGCCGAAAGGCGCTAGCCGCGGTTCTCAGCATGGGGAACTCGTGCGCAGGACAGAACCGACGCTAACGCGTGGCGG
>JAGQPK010000775.1 GCA_020426755.1 Planctomycetales bacterium | reverse complement strand
TGGGCGGCCGTGATCGTCAGTGGCGATGCGTCCTCATCAATGGCGACAAGCACAACCGCACCGCTGATCACTGGCGGATCGTTCGCGTCATTTACCGCAACACTCAACGAATCGCTAGCCGGAGTATTAAAACCGTCATCCACCGTGACCGTCACGTTGAGCGACGCATTTGTCTCGTAGTCAAGCATCGCGTCGCTGCGCAGATAAAGAGCCGCGCTCGGAATGTTACCCAGAATCTCGAAGAGTCCGGCGTCGTCACCGCTCAAACTGAGCACATTGTCGCCAGCCAGATCATCCGTGATGACGATGTCGGCCACTTTGACTTGCGGCGTGAGCGGCTCGTCTTCGTCGATATCGGTCAATGCCTGCGTCAGTGCTATCGTTGGCGCGGCGTTGCCGAACACCGTGAGCATGAAGTCCGCCGAATCGTCTGGCGTCGCACCAATCGACGGGTCGTCCACCGACACACTCACGTCATAGGTCGGCTTTGCCGTCGCATTCAACGTAACACCAGCGTTCAACAAAAGCTGGTAGCCCGACTGCGGCGTACCACTGATCGAGAAACTCGCGGCATCGGTGCCGCTCAGCGAAATCGTGCTTGTGCCAAGCGCATCATCGACAACCATGATGTCCGCGATGAACACCGCTGAACTCGTCTCAGTATTTTCATCGATCAAATCATTCGCCGGACTAAACGACACGCTGGGCGGCTCATTCACATCGGTCACGTTCAGCACGAACGTTTGTACGGCATCGGGCTCAGCACCGACGCCCAATTCGTCAACAATGATGGTGACGCTATAGCTGGACTGCGCTTCATGGTCCAGCAACGTGCTTCCCGTCCATTGCAACTCGAGCGTGCCGCCCGCGTCGACAACTTGAAATTGACCGGCATCGGCTCCGCTTAACGCGACAACGCTGATCTCGTTGGGGGACAAGTTGTCATCGACAATCGCGATCTCTGCCAACGTCGTTCCGGCAGACCACGTGGCATCTTCGGCCACTGTATCGATAATGATGTTTAGCGTGAAAGTTGGCGGCGAATTGAGTGCCGCGAACGACATGGCCTGCGCCAGCACCTGCGCCGCCGACCAGAATTCATTCGACACTGCGAGCCGCGAGACTTGCCCGTTGAGCGGATACTCGCCCGCCGAGTTCGACACGGTCGTGCCACTGGCAAAACGAGTCGACGAATTCGGTCCGATCACGGCAAATTCGTCGCTTCGATTCCAGAGCTGCGAACCACTCGTCCGCTCGAACTCAACTCCGTCCAAGTATCCAAACAATACGTCTGGACCGACGAACTTGGTACCGCTCAACGTCAAGGCCACGTGATGCCATGCGCCGGCTGAGATTGCCGTGTGCACCCAGTTACCAGTCCAGTTGCTTTGGCCGGCGTTCAGATTCCAGCCGCCGATGTACAGTTCTCCGTTCTCGATGTAGACGTTCAATCCTTGATCCGCGTCGCCTTCTTCGTAGATCAGTTGACGAGTCGTTGTTTCGGTAGGATTGACCCACAGACTTACCGAACGCACGGACGATGTGCCGTAGCTCAATTCGTCCGCGCCCGTCGCTGTCACGTAGTCGCCACTCGTACCACTGGCCGCCAACACTTGGCCAAACTCGGTATCAGCAGCAGTTTGCGCGGTTCCGCTGAGTTCGTAGTCCCAGCGCGAAAGTTCATCAAACGTCACCAACGCAGGCTGCTCGCTGGGCAGACCGACCGCGCGCACGTGATAGGATCCCGGTGGCACAAGCTGAAACTCGTAACGCCCCGTCGCGTCGGCAATCGTTATCAGTTCGCCTGAATCGAGTTGTTGATTGTCGTTTGCATCGAGATAGACGGTTGCGCCGGCCAAGCGAGGTTCGGGAGTGCCGATTCCCATGTCAGTGACAACCAACTGCACGTCCGCGGGAGCAAACCCTTCCGCTTCGGCCACGATCCGCACGCCTTGACTGCCATCAAACTGACCTTCATTGACGGCAAACACGTCGACAGTGACACTTGAGGCATTCGCTGGGATCACGACGACGGAATCCACCAGTGACACTTCACTGTCATCGCTGGTACGCAACGTCACGGTAACCGGATCGGTTGTCGGCCCGCTTCGCAGAATCGTAAGAATCGCCGCGCTACCCGTACCACTCTCGGCCAACGTAGCTAGACTAATTTGCAAGTCCAATGATTCATCGGCTAGCGGCACGCCGTGCGTTTGCGCGAAGGCGGTAATCTCCGCAAGCTGCGTCGCGTCCACGCGGAGTGTATCCATATTTAGCCAGAACGCGATTAGGTCCGCCTCACCAACCGCTCGATCGGCATCGAAATCGCCTTGTTCCCACCACAGGCCGCTCTGCCCATAGTGATCACGAAGAATTACGAAATCGTCATAGTCAACGAAGCTGTCCAGATTGGCGTCGCCCTGATCGAGCAATAGCGCGAGCGTTGCATCCCACTTCACCGAACCGCGCTCACTTTGATCAAGCAACAGGCCCCATTGGCTCGTGTTCGGACTGTCGCCGGTGAACGTATACTGCATCAGCAGATCGCCGTCGTAAGCTTGCCACAAACGCACAAGCTCTTGGTAGACGAGTGCCATGCGCGGATCGTCTTGTGCCAGCGCGACCAGCTCCGGATAACTCGTTGATGTCGTCAGCAGATGCTGCCCGGCCTCGTAGGCGTACATCGCCAAATTGTTCGTGACGGCCAAGTCGCGCAAGTTTTCTAAGTAACCCCGCTCGTCCGACATATCGAGCAGACCGTTCATCACGTCATGGAGATTCGTATACACTTGCCCAAGATTCACGTTGCTATACAACGCAATCGCTAGGGCATCGATCGTATCGCTAGCCGGCAGGCTCGTTTGTTGCTCGATCCTTGTGACTGCTGTCTGCAGCGTCGTGAGATTCGCGGCCTGACCGGCCAATACCAGCTTCACACGGTCCTTGTCAGCGCCCCAGACGGCATCAAAAATCGCACGAATCGTGACTAGCTTGTCCGCTACTGTTTGATAGTTGCCGAAGCCAGTCTCCGTGTACTGAGCAAAGCCGGGGTTCCAGACTTCATTACTGAACTCAACAATCAAGTCGCGATCGGGATTGAGTTGCCCATGCCAGAGCGTGG
>JAGQPK010000774.1 GCA_020426755.1 Planctomycetales bacterium | reverse complement strand
TTGATCTCGCCTACCTGCGTTTACCGGCGAAGGTGGTGGATACGGCTAAGAAGGTGCTGGAAGTTTTGAAGGTCACGATCGACTTCCTCGAATCGGTCGACGGTCTGTCGCAGATCGGTCAAATCAACTTCGGCACGTTCAATTTGACTGAGCAGACGCTGGAAGATCCGAACGCCGCCATGTCGGATGACGATCTGGTCGGTAATAGCTCGAATGCCGGCAGCAACGCGGACTTGCAGAAACTGCTGAAGGGGCCCAACCAGAAGGGCCTCGACAAGCCCACGACCAAGAAGTCCGGCCGCGCCGGCGTAAAGAAGACGACCGGCAAGCGATATCAAATTCCCGTGCTTGAAGATCCGTTGTCGTTGGTGAACTTCATCCTCGGACGCGGTGAAGCGGACTTGTTCTGGTACGACCTGCCCGATCTCGAGTTGGACTTTGATTACCGCAGCACGTTCTTTATTTTCCCCGGCTTAAACGGCAAGTTCCTGGGCAAGATCAGTGCGTTCACCAACTTCGATTTCGGCTTTGACACGCGCGGTCTCCGCCAATGGATGGACCGTGATTTCGATCCGGGGGAAGCCTGGCGGATCTTCAATGGCTTCTACTTGGATGACCACGGCAAAGAGAATACGGCTGGCGACGCCGACGAGCTTGGTATCACGATCGAAGTTGCGGCGGGAGCGAGCCTCGGCATCGGCGGCTTGGTGGAGGCCGGCGTGCTTGGCGGCGTCACCGCCAACATCGGTTTCAATCTGAATGACAAGGAAACCGACTTCGAGAATGATCTGCCGATTGGCGACGGCAAGATGTACGGCTCCGAACTCTTGGACCGTATCACGCAAGGCCCCGAGTGTTTGTTCGACGTCCACGGACAGTTGAAAGTGTTCTTGGAAGCCTTCCTCTGGATTGGCTTGGACTTGGGCATTACGGAGATTACGATCTTCGAGGCTCGTAAACGATTTGTTGACCAAGTAATCGCGCAGTTTGATTGGGAATGTACGCTACGGGCGCCGCAGACGATCGCGACGCTGACCGATGGCAATCTGAATCTGCAGTACTCGGGATCGAATTCGGGCGGCGCTCAGACCTACAAGGTCGACGTGTTGCCTATCGATGACGATTTGACGCTGCAAAACCTGGTGCGCAACGGCTACCTCGACACGGAGTACTACGACCGCGCGGGTGAGCTGGCGTTGCGCGACCAGTTGGCTTCGTTCCGCAACTACGCCGAACTGCCCACGACACCGGATGAGAAGAAGTACGCGATCGTTGTCTCTACCGGCTACAAGGTGCAGGTCTACAAGGTCGGCGACGTTGACTCGATCACCGTCAATGGCACGGGATACGCCGACCATTACGACATGAAGCGGCTCAACGGTCGCGTGCATAGCATCACGATCAATTCCGGTGGCGGTGACGACGTGATCAACCTGACCGGCGAAACAAACATTGTCGACGACGTGCCGGACTCGTACCTGGGGGCTGGGCAACTTGATACGTTGACGATTAATGCCGGCGCGGGTGACGACATTGTGTCCGTTGACAACATCATGCTCGGCAATGTCAACGGTCAAGCGTATGAAATCAACGGTCAAGACGGCAATGATCAGTTGAGCTTGACCGGATCGAACGCACTCTACGAAGCCACTTTCAACGGCGGTGCGGGTGACGACTATATCTACGGCAAGGACGGCATCGACAACGTTTTTGGTGGCCCCGGCTTTGACGTGATTGCGACGTACGGCGCTGCCGACTATGTCGAAGGCGGAGACGAACCGGACGCGATCCTGGCGCTGTACGTGGACGCCGACGGAAAGCAGAACGTTTCCCCAATCTATCAGCTCAACGGTTTGCCGTTCCCGAACTACGATCAGCGCGGCAATCCGGCCGATGCACAAGGCAACCCGATCTCGGTTCCAGCGAATCAGATCAAGTATCGCTCGTACCACGGTGACGTGATCGATAGTGGAGCTGGCGACGACGTCGTCTATGCAGGGGAGGGCTGGGATCAGGTCTTCTCTGGTCCTGGTACGAACACCGTTTACGGCGGCGTGGGCAACGACATTATTGATGCCGGCACCGGGGCCAGCAAGATTCGCGGTGACGAGGGTGACGACACGATCATCTGGAAGTACTCGCCACTGGACGGCAGCCCCTCGCTGTTTGGCGATAGTGAGGACATTAACAATCCGCTGTTACCCGGTCCAAACGACGGTGACGACACGCTGTCAGTCACGATCGACGACAATGCCAACGCAGTCGATCTGCGCCAACACACTCCGGGCGAGACGGCTTCGGTGTTGCAGCTTGTGGGCGAACCCGAGCTGATGGTGTTCGACCAGATTGAAAAGCTCGAGTTGGACGTGGCCGCCTCGGGCGACAGCGTGCACATCTTCGATCTGATTGGCACCTCGCTACAGTCTGTCGACCTGCAGCTTGGTTCGCGCAAGGCGACAATGATTCAGCCGGAACGCGATGCGGATGGAAACTACCAGGTCTACTCGGCAGGTTCAAGTTCGCACGAAGGCACGCCGCGAGTGGTCTTCGACGCAGTGCACTCTGCCTATCGGTTTGAACTGGACGAGGCCGGTATCTACCTGAAGAATCCTGACGGCACGCCTGACATTCGCACCGCGGCTTATCCGGCGGAACCGGATGAGACGATTGTCAACCGGAGCGTCCAGAGCATCGGCCTGATCGACGGTCTAACTTCCGCAACACTGTTCTACGGCTACGATGAGGACAACACGGAAACGTTCGGCTACACGGCCGCTGATAGCGTAACCATCAACGCGCAGATGACGGCGCTGGAAATCAAGAATGCGATCCAGTCGCTGCCGTCGGTGACCGGCGACGTGACGGTGGATGGCACGGGAACCGCTGACGATCCTTGGGTCGTGCGGTTGACGTCGGCGACTCGCGATGCGGCTGGACGTTTCCAACTGTTTGGCTATCAGTTCGCGCAAGAGGCGCACTCGGGGAACTTGAAGCTGCGTAATAATGCCGCCGTCGCCGACTACTTCTATCGGTATGACTTGGCGGAGGGTGGCGAGTACCTGTTTGCCGAAGACGGCACGCCGCTGCTTCAGTCGGTCGTCGATCCCGCCTCGGACGCGACC
>JAGQPK010000773.1 GCA_020426755.1 Planctomycetales bacterium | reverse complement strand
CGACCTTGCGCGAACAGTACACGCCCAATGAACTGCCGGCGGGAGTACTGACGTCGGCGCAGCGTGGCCGGCAGTGGCAATTGATTGTGCGTGCCAATCCCGACATCGCCGCCGATACCGTTAGTCGGCTGCCCGGCGTCGAACACGTGGAAACGCACCGTCCGTCATTGGAAGAGATCTTCGTCGCATTCATGAAGACACCGGAAGAGCAGATCCCGCAAGCGTTAAGCGGTAGCCCGGCGGAGGTGTGGCAATGAGCGACACATTCAAACGACTCTGTTGGCGTGAACTCCGTGCCGCGCGCAGTTTTACCTTCGCCTTAATGTTATTGGCGGTTGCCTTACAAACGGGTCTCTCGGCCATGAGCGCAGCATGGCGCTGGTCAGATATGGGCGTTCACATCGCGTTCATCGCTTTATCGATACCTCTCGTTCACCTGTTGGCGCTGACCGCGACGGCCTTCAATCGTGAAGACGACACCGGCACGATCGACTGGTTGCGCGGCCTGCCCAGCCGGCTGCCTGACATCTGGCTGGCGAAGGTGGCGGTGCCCTGGATCGCCTCGGTCGGAATGCTCGGTGCCTTGCTCCTGCACAGCCGCTACCTACAAGGCAATTGGGATGGCGAAATCGCCGTGCTAAGCGGCCGATCGCTGGAACCGGATTGGTGGCGTGGCGTCTTGATTGCCTGTGCCTTTGGCCTGGTTGGCAGCGCCGTCTCACAGGTAATTCGCAGACCACTGACTGCTGTGGTCGCCGCAGGCATTGTCCTTTTCATGACGCTGGGCGTTACCGGCGCGGTGAGCGTGACGGGACTGTCGCGTACGACTCTGCTGACCGTGATCGCACTCGCCGCGCTGACAAACTGGCTCGCCGCACCGCGCTGGTTCCAAATTCCCCAATCAAAACATCGTAGATCTACCGCATTGTCGTTGGCGAAACGAAGTGTCACGCAGAGCGTCATGGGAAACACAAACCTGTGGCGCCTGGGCCGCCGCCTATTATGGACATCACGTCATTCGCTGTTAGTGTCAACGGCGCTCTTGCTGTTAGCCTGCGTCCACGTCCGCATCTTTGGTTTGCGCGGCTATCAAATCTGGACGCTGGAAGTCATTCTGGCGAGCAGCGCAATGTTTCTCATCGTGCCAGTCTGGTTCGGCGGTACGCTGTTTCATGACGAAATGTCGTCACAACGTGGCAAGCTGTTGCTCGATCACGGTGTTGATCCGCGACTCGTGTTCTGGGTGCGGTTGGCGTTTGCAATCGCCGGTGGAGTTGCCTATATAGCGGCCATTCTCGCGAACGGCGAATACATCCATGGCCCCGCGACAGTCCATCTGTTCGCGTACGGGGCGCTCGTGGTAGCGGCCGGCAGCTTGGCGTCGCTCAGCATACGATCGCCGCTGCTGGCCGTTACCGCGACGGCGCTGTGCGCCGCGATGATTGGACCAATTTGTTTCATCGCTGGCTGGCTCAACTTGCCGGTTCGTTACGAAGGCTTCTTCACACTCGTAATGCTGGTAGCCACCCGCCTACGGATTACGAACGGTCTGGAGGGACGCAAGGGACTCAAGCGGTGGATACCAGCAATCGCGGTGTTGTCGCTGGGTAGTATCGCATGTTGGTGGGGAGTGTATGCATATCGCGTTGACGTACCGGGAGCGTATGAAGGTCGCCTGATGTTTCATGCGAGTAATGCCAGCTTCCATGACGAGGCGGCGCAGATCGTGAATCATGCGATTGAGAGCGTTTCGGCGGAACCCCGCCAAGCGATCTCTGCGCCACGGTTGCGTGAAGCAAATGTGAACGGGTATATCGACGATTTGTGGATCCGCACGGCGAGTCCGAAGGTATGGCGACAACAAGAATCATACGCAGAGCGCACCTGGTGGATCGACAATAAGGAACTACTAACCACCGAGCTGGAAGAACTGCTATCTGATGAAACGCGTTCGCACTGCACATTACTGTCGTTGGGTGAGCGATTGAACAAAACACTGCGGACATTTCCCCAGCCCCAAGCTCGATTCAACGCTCTTCTCGAACTGCTGCTGACCAAGGCGCGTCACCAGTGCGAACGTGAGCCACATAACGCTTGGCGCACGTACCAATTGGCAATGCGATTTGCGCATTTACCTTACTTTGGAGGTTCGACGCTGGATCGCCATCTGGCACAAAATCTCGAACTTCGCGTTTTAGATGAGATGGCATTCTGGGCTGCGGATGAAAGAGTTTCCCCCTCAGAGATCTTTTCGGCGGTCAAAGCGTTAGATACTGAATTCGAACGGTTGCCGTCGCTAATCCAAGCCGTCGAGATTGACGCGCTGGTTGACCTAGCTGTACTTGGGCAAATGAGCAAACACGGTGCAAGCGTTGGAGATACGGTCCTCAACTCGATGATCCGAATGTGTTTGCCAGGCGAAGTGGTGCGGGCACGCAAACAGCTTACGACGCTGTACCACAATGCAATCTACGGTCCTCAGGGATTAGTGTATTCGCAACGTACGGGTTACCAATTCACCCTGCCGGTTAGTGTATCTAAGGCAGTCGATGACGCGATCGCTACCACACCAAGTTTGGAACGCGCTTATGGAATCCGCGGTGTAAGCGATCTGCCGCAGCGTGAACGAGAACATTTAACGCGACGTGCCGCACAGATTTTACGTCTGGAACTAATCGCCGCTCGGCACCAGCAAGGAAGCTTGCCCGTCGACGAGATTTTCGACGGCACGCCAAGCCACTTGAGCGTCAGAGGCAGAAGGCCACGATACGGCGTCAGCTTTGCGTTGACACGCGAGTGTCCGATTTCCGTCATGGCGGCGCTGGGGGATAAAGTTGTCGACCTACGTGGCGCAACAGTAATCCACGATGGAGCGCTGACGCCTGAGTATTCCGGCGTCATCCTTGCACTGCCCGAAATGGATCCGTCGGATACTGATTGGACCGATCCCACAAACGATCAGACGGATCCGTCGGATAGGACCGATCTGATCGATCCAACAAACGATCAGACAGATCCGTCGGATGGGACTGATCTGACCGATCCATCAGATGATCAGACGGATCCGTCGGATAGGACCGATCTGATCGATCCAATCCGTCGGATAGGACCGATCTGATCGATCC
>JAGQPK010000772.1 GCA_020426755.1 Planctomycetales bacterium | reverse complement strand
GACGTCACTCTTCTGCTTGAGCAGGTCCCAGACACGATCTCGTTGCAGGCGATTGTAGTAGTAATTCGCATAGCCTCGCCGGGCGTCAAACCGCTCCTTCACAACCGGCGGTAGCTCTGTTGACTTGGCTTGCGCCGGTGTGGCGCGTTCGGGACGTCGACGAGGCTGGTCGGGATGATCGTCTTTTGAATCCTTCTCGTCGGATGGCTCTTCCTCGTTCTCGTCCGGATCAGGTGGTGCTGGAGGAGAAGGTGGGCCGAGTCCTTGTTGAGCGAGACGCAGCAGGACCTCTGGAGAATGCACTCCGGCCAAGCGCACATAGGTTTCAATCGTTTCGTCGTTGTGACGATAGACGAGTGGCACACGCCAGCCACGCGGCAGGATCCCCAGCACATTTTTGAACGTGTTTGCCGTATCAATCTTTCGGCCAGCTAGGGAAACAATGTGGTCGCTGTAACGTAGTCCGCGTCGGTACGCATCAGAGGAGTCGAGAATATTTGTGACGACAACCGACCCCGTTTCATCGGTTGCGACGGTGGCGCCGAGTGTCGCATGATCGATGATCCGTCCACTCTTCAGCATCCCTAGGAAGTGCTTTACCTGTGTCAGCGAGATTGCGTAGCCCACACCGACGTTCACGCGACCACGCTTCTCAAACGAACCTCGACCGTTGATACCAATCAGTCGTCCTGCGGCATCGAAGAGCGGTCCACCTGAGTTGCCGGGATTGATGGCGGCGTCGGTTTGAATGCAATCGGTGTACTCCAGGATGCCGTTGCCGGCGGGCGGTTGGTAGCGACGCACACCCGACACGACTCCGTAAGTCACCGTTGGATTCAGGTCTGTGGCCAAGAGAAAGGGGTTTCCAACAGCGAAGCAAGAGTCACCAACTTGAACTTCGTCGCTATCCCCAAATTCCGCCACAGGGAAATCGTCGCGTCCCAGCAGTTGGATCATTGCCAAGTCACCCGTCGGATCAATGCCGACAAGCACCGCGTCGTACAGCTTGCCATCGTTCATGCCACACCGCATGTAGGTGCCGCAAGGCTGTACGACGTGGAAATTGGTCAGGGCATAACCATCCTGGGAGATCACGACGCCCGAACCACCGCCTCCCGATTTCTCGGGAGAGAATACCGCCACCGTAACTCGACTCGCCTTGGCTATCGCGGCAATTCGCTGTTGTTCGGCAGCCTCCAGCTCCGCCGGAAGCGTTGGGACATCCGCGTGAGAAGCTGACACCAAGACGCCAACTACTGCCAACGTCAGCAACAGGCAACGCCCGCACCAAGTAGGCCGAGATAGATGCTGTGGAACGATCGTTCCCGTCATTTTAGCAGCCTCGCGTCGCATAGATTTACGTGATCGCCGATGTCAATCTCGTCGCCGTACTCAACGAGAATGGTCAGCCGGTTGGCTCCAGCGACGTCGACATCCAACGGTACGTTGCCGGAGTCGGTCGACAGATTCACGCGGCTAACTTCTCGACCGTCGAGCTTGACGATGATCTCAACGGCGCCGCCACTGTGGCGATTCGACATGCTGCAAACAGACGCAAACCGCCGGTATTCTCCCGCCAGTCGATACACGAGTTCCGTCCTACTATGAAGCCCAAGTCCCTTGGTAACGGTCGACGTTGACCCATCGGAGCCGGTAAGTTCGAGAGCATGTCGGGAAAGCTGTCGATCGGGCTGTGGGCGAAACCATTCGGTGTCCAGATCAGCGATTTGCGGCAGTTCCAGGTACGGTACGAAATTCTGCGATTCAGGCTCGAGGTCGCTCAGATACGCTGTGCTTGTGGCGGCAAAGTCGAGGTCGCGAACGCGCGCGTAGGGGACTGTCAAGACGACGCCATTCATGGTGCTGACCTTGAGACCGTCGTCGCCGGACTCTAGTTTGGCGACTTTCAGGACCGCGCCGTCGACAGTGCTAAGCTGAGCTCGAGATGGTTGAGTTGCCACGCTCTGACTGGCGACGAACAGCAGGCCCACGATCCGGCTGCGTTTCACCTCAATCGTGTCTCCGTCAAATACGAAGTGAACGGTTTCCTCATCAATCGCTTGTATCGCGCCCTCGATCGCCTGCAATTCCTTGTCCTTCCGCTGCAGGACGACGACGTCTGCTGCCGGTTGGTTCTCAGAGAACTTCTCCCACTGTGTTCGCTGTGCATCGCTAATCTTTGGCTGTAGCAGGATCGAATGCACTGATTTCCTGGAGATTGCCTTTGTGTCTGTCCACGAGGGAGAGTGGACTTGTAGTTCGTCATTTGCCAACGTGGCAGAACTAATCGCCACGCGTGAGCCGTCCGTGAGCATCAATTGCGCGGAATCAATTGCGTTAACTGGTGCGGTAGAGAATCGCAAGCGGCGCAGTTGCTCGGTCGGCAACGTTACCTGTTTGCCGTCAGCCGCGTACGCAACAGTCGATTCGGTGGCTGAGCTCAGGTCAACCGTCCGAGTCGGACCATCCGTCGGCGTCAGTTCTACCTGCACGCCAAGCAGCAAACAGACATACAATGAGTAGGTAGCGAACATGTACGCGTCGAACTCCGTCAGGTCTTCAGCACGCCCTGCGCGGCGCGTGCGCGAATCGTCTCAATTGCGTTCTTTATCACTGGCCAGCTTGCGGAAGTATTCTTCGATCACATCGCGATAGTGTGAGGGAAGATCCTTGCCGAGTTCCTGCAAAGCCGCTTCCCGTTCTTGCGGCGGCAAGTTACCCCAATCGATGTTTGTACCGAGCTTCTTCGGATCGACATTACCCGGCCCTGTGCCACCCGCCGGCATACTATCTTGCATCGGGGAAGATGGTGCCGACCCGCCCGAGCTGGCTGCACCCGCGGCGGCGGCTGCAGCTGCAGCCTGGTCTTCTAAGTCCTTAATCAGCTTATCCAGCTTGGCGATCACGTCGTCTTCTTCCTTACGGACGCGTGCGCCGGCTCGCCCGTGTCCCAAGCGAACTTTGACGCTTTCCATCAGTCGTGAAACCTCGTCCAGCGAATCGGGTTTAAAGGGTTCCAAGTCAGACTGCATTAATTCGGCGAGCACAACATAGCGTCGCGGCAACTCCGTACGATTCTCCAGCAACTTAGAGATAGCCGAGAGACAGGCAGCTTTTTCCAACCTGTG
>JAGQPK010000771.1 GCA_020426755.1 Planctomycetales bacterium | reverse complement strand
CTTCGTCCGGCCCCTTGCATCATTGCGCTTCTGAATGCCTCCGGCAAATCGCCGAAGTTGCCGCCGAAGCCGCCGCGGCGCGGCTGTTGGTCGGGACGACGTTCTTCGCGGCGAGGTTCTTGGCCTCGGCCTTCCTCACGACGGCGTTCATCGCCTTCCGATCGACGCTCGTCGCGCGGGCGCTGCTGCATGAGGGCGTTAAGCTGTTCGCGCAGTTCGTTGATCTGACGGGGCAAGTCTCCGTCGCGCGGGCGGTCTCTTTCCTGGGCTAAAGTGGTGAGTGGACTCATGATTAGCGCGGCAAACGCGCCGAAGCCAATCATTCTCATTAGCGAGTGGGCAGTCGTCGTTCGGGACATGGCGACTTGAACCTCATCAAAAGAACAAGGGGTGGAATCGTATTCGAAACCACTATGATAGCCGGAGCAGCTCGGTGATGCGAATATTTGCCGCTGCTGTCACGATTTGATCGTGCGGAGTTACGAGCATGAGCACGATTTGGAGTGCGATCGCGCAGCTATCGCTTTTCATACGAGCTGGACGTGCGGAGAAGGCGAGATTCTGGCCCGTTGGCCAACCAACGACGGGCACCGACGGTCCGCCCTGATAAACGCGGCGGTCCAATGCAGTCTGATGCGGGACTGTTCACTGTATCTCGTCCCGGTTGATTCGATTCAAAAGCGTAAGCTCCGCGTACGCACTTCCAAACGCAACGAACGATTCCACCTATTTCTTACCCAGAATCTCCTTCGACATCGTGAGACTTTGAGCGCCATGCGGGTCGACACCTGATACACTCGGTACCCTGAGTTGTGCACGCTCGTGTCGGTTGGATGTTGTAACAAGCGCCGCAACGCATTGGCGTCCGTTTGTCGCGGGGTTGGATCTGACACCGGCGAGAATCGCGGCTTGCGCCTTTCGGCGAACGCAGCCTCGTACGGCATAAGGAAGCAATCATGAAGAGTGAAGTGACGTTCGGCGAAAGGTTTGTTGCGGATGCCGAGTCGACAAAGGCCCGCAGTGTACGCGGGCTGCTCACGCTTATCGTTTGTGCAGCGAGTTTGTTGGCCGGGTACGAAGCGGCTGACGCTGACGAGCTGCCGAAGACGCGGCCGAACATCGTCTTCATTTTTGCAGACGATCTCACCTTCGACGCGTTGGGCGTAGTGGGACATCCGCAGGTCAGGACGCCGAACCTGGACGCGCTGGTCCGGCAAGGCACACGCTTTACGCACGCCTACAACATGGGCAGTTGGTCCGGCGCGGTGTGCATTGCCAGCCGTGCGATGCTCAATACGGGGCGTTTACTGTGGCATGCCGAACGTGCTCAACGCAATCTGGGCGAAGAACTGGCGGCCGGACGGTTATGGTCGGAGCAATTTCGTCGCGCTGGATACCGTACCTATATGACAGGTAAATGGCATGTGAACATCGACCCACGTCGGCTGTTCGCGGCCACGGCACACGTCCGACCCGGCATGCCGGAGCAAACGCTGGCCGGCTACAACCGTCCGCTCGCAAATCAGCCGGACCCGTGGTCTCCGTCAGACCCGAAGTGGGGCGGCTTTTGGGAAGGTGGCAAGCATTGGAGCGAAGTGTTGGCGGACGATGCCGAGCTGTTTCTCACCGATGCTGCACGCGCAGATCAACCGTTCTTCATGTACTTGGCGTTCAATGCACCACACGATCCGCGGCAATCTCCTGCGCGGTTCGTGCAGATGTATCCCGAAGATCAAATCCAGTTACCAGAGAATTATCAGCCCGAGTATCCCTATAAAGACGGAATTGGCTGTAGCCCGGAGCTCCGCGACGAGTTTCTCGCGCCGTTTCCTCGTACCGAAGCCGCCGTGCGGGTCCATCGTCAGGAATATTACGCGATCATCAGTCATCTCGACGAGCAGGTGGGCCGCATCCTCAAAGCATTGGACGCCACGGGCAAACGCGACAACACTTACATCGTGTTCACTGCCGATCATGGGCTTGCCGTGGGCCGGCATGGCTTGATGGGCAAGCAGAATATGTACGACCACAGTGTGCGAGTTCCGTTTGCGATCGTGGGACCGAACATACCTGTCGGCGAGCAACGGACGGCCCCCATCTATCTTCAAGATATTGTGCCCACGACAATGGAGCTGGCTGGGATCGAGATCCCCGGCTTTGTTGAGTTTCAAACGTTGTTGCCGTTGATACGTGACGAAACCTTACCGGGCCGCAAAGAGATCTACGGGGCTTATCTGGACAAGCAACGTATGGTGACTGCCGAAGGATACAAGCTAATTGTCTACCCCGAGATCAAGCGTGTGCGACTGTATCATCTGGATCGGGATCCGCTAGAACAACATGATCTGGCCGGCCAACCTGAGTTGAAAGACGTAACGTCGCGACTCATTGAACGTCTGCGAGGTCTGCAGCAAGAATGCGGGGATCCCATGCCACTCGGTGACTGGCTGGATGGTTAACCGTCGCACAACCACTTCGAGGTGACAATGCAATCCACAAACCAGTTCGATATTACTCCGAGCGAAACGCAGCTAGCCGAGATGTCGCGTGAGATGCGTTTCTTTCCGAGCACAGTACAGTTGCCGCAGTTTCTGTGCGCGGAGGACGTGACTTCCTATAACGAACGTGGATTCGTTTCGCCCGTTGAGATCTTTTCGGTTGAAGAGATCGCGGTGCATCGGCAATACTTTGATGAGTTGTTGGAGCAAGCGTTGGCAGCCGGGCAGGGCAGCTACTCAATTAGTTCCGCTCACCTTCGTTACCCGGCGGTCTATGACCTGCTACGTGAACCGCGGATTGTTGCTGCCGTTGCGGATCTGTTGGGTGACGATGTGATTGGTTGGGGATCCCATTATTTCTGCAAACTGCCTGGCGATGGCAAGGCGGTTGATTGGCATCAAGACGCCACCTACTGGCCGTTGACGCCCACCAAGACACTCACGGTTTGGCTGGCGATCGATGACGCGGATGAGGCGAACGGGTGCATGGAATTTGTGGCCGGTTCGCACCTGCACGGTGCGCTGGAACATCTCGTCGACGACGGCGGTGGAGCGAGTGTCTTGGGACGCGGAATCCCGGACGCGGCTCGCTTGGGTGAGGTCGTGCTCAATCCCTTACGGGCCGGGCAGA
>JAGQPK010000770.1 GCA_020426755.1 Planctomycetales bacterium | reverse complement strand
CGAGTACGAGGTGTTCGATTTCCCGGGCTCCGGCATCGGCATGGCGATGTACAACTTGGACGAATCGATTCGCGGTTTCGCCCGTGCGTGCATGAACTACGGCCTCAGCCGCGGTTGGCCCGTCTACCTCTCTACAAAGAACACGATTCTGAAGGCCTACGATGGTCGCTTCAAGGATCTGTTTCAGGAAGTATTTGAAGCCGAGTTCGCTGCTGCCTTCAAGGAAAAGGGCATCACCTACGAACATCGCTTGATTGACGACATGGTCGCCTGTGCACTTAAGTGGTCGGGCGGGTTCGTCTGGGCCTGCAAGAACTACGATGGCGATGTGCAGTCAGATACCGTCGCGCAAGGGTTCGGCTCGCTCGGCCTGATGACCTCCGTCTTGATGACGCCCGATGGCAAGACGATCGAAGCCGAAGCCGCTCACGGTACGGTCACACGCCACTATCGCCAACATCAACGCGGCGAACAGACATCGACCAACCCGATCGCGTCAATCTTCGCTTGGACTCGCGGACTCAAATTCCGCGGCCAGTTCGATAATACCCCGGACGTCGTTCGTTTTGCCGAAACACTCGAGCGAGTCTGTGTTGAAACGGTCGAAGCCGGCGACATGACGAAAGATCTCGCCCTGCTCATCAGCAAAGACCACCCATGGCTGACCACGACGCAATTCCTCGCCAAGCTGGATGAGAATCTAAAGGCCGCCATGGCGTAGGGTCATGTATATCGAATGTTGAATGTTGAATGTTGAAGTGAAACACGAAGACCTAGGCAACCGACTCCGCACATGGTGCTGGACTTCGTGACCTCGTGGTGAGAAAACCAAGCGCCGAGCCTCACCATGATTTCGCCACAGCTCTATCAGGAAATCCTCGACGGCCGACGGTTCAACCCGTTGGCCGTTGTCGCGCGCTGTGGGTTGCGGCTGGCGTCCATTCCCTACGGGCTAGTCGTCGATCAGCGTAATCGCCAGTTTGACAATGGTCGGCGCGAAGTTCATCGAGTTGACGTACCCGTGATCAGCGTTGGGAACCTGACGGTGGGCGGAACAGGCAAAACGCCGTTCGTGGCTTGGCTCGCTCGTTGGTTTCGCAACGAAGCCGTGCGTGTTTCCTTGATCAGTCGCGGCTATGGCGCGGCTGACGGTCAACGCAACGATGAGGCCAAGGAGTTGGAGGCTCGACTACCTGATGTACCTCATCTCCAAAACGCAGACCGTGTCGCTGCAGCACGCATCGCGATTGAAGAGCTGGAAACGCAATTGATCATTCTGGACGACGCGTTTCAGCATCGGCGCATCCATCGCGATCTTGATATCGTGCTCTTGGACGCGACGCAGCCCTTCGGATTCGGATATCTGTTACCGCGAGGCCTGTTGCGCGAACCTGCCCATCAACTCAAGCGTGCGCAAGTCGTCGCGATCACTCGTTGCGACCTCGTGGACGAAGCGGCTCTGGCAAAGTTACGTGCGAAGGTGAAACAACTCGCACCCCAAGCGACTTGCGTCGAAGTCGCTCAACAACCGACGCAACTCTTGTCGGCTAGCGGTTCGACTGCAGCAGTCGAAGTGCTGAGCGGCAAACCGACGCTCGCCTGTTGCGGCATCGGCAACCCACGGGCGTTCTTCACGACACTTGAACAGCAGGGCGTCTCACTAGTCGACACGCGAGCGCTGCCCGATCACTGTCCATTTGACCGGGCGATCATGCAGCAGCTGACGACTTGGGTGTCAGAGCATCCCTCGGCACAGCTGGCCGTATGCACTCACAAGGATCTGGTGAAGATCGCGTCCGATCGACTCGGACGACTTCCGCTGTACGCACTCCAGATGGATCTTTGCATTACAGCGGGACTAGCCGAGCTGGAAACTAGGCTGCGCGAACTGCTGGTGCGGATCCCGCCCGAGTAACGGCGGCTTGCCACAGACTGGGAACTGTCTGTTGATGGTCCCCGCAGAAATAAAAGCTTTGCCCACCGTCCGCGACCGTCCGGACGAGAATCGTCTTCCAGGGCCGATAGTAGTACATCGGGTGTTCCTTGCTGGGCGGCCCCTGTCGATAACCGACTGGCAATTCAACCAGATCAAAAACGGCCGTTGTGAACTGCGTCAACGTGCGACGCTCTTGACGCGCCACGTTGCGGGCCATGGAAAGTGCTTTCAAGTAGACTTCGGGCCCCATGACCGCCGAGCCCAAGTTGATAAAGACACCCCCTTCGAGTTGTGAGATCGTGTGCGCGAAGATTAGAAAGTCGGTGTAGCTGACCTGCCCCAGCGCTGCGCCATCACAGTTGGCATGTGCGTGAATGATGTCGCTGCCGATACTAACATGGACGGTGACCGGAATTTTCAAACGATACCCGGCCGCAGCCAAGCTTAGTTCTCGATGAGGAAACTGTTCGCTTTCGATCACGCGTCCGGCTGCTTCACCGAGCCCTTCATCGCATCGCGCCGCCTCGGACACCACTTCGTTTAAACGCCCCGTTTCGCGCCACAAGCCAAACTGCCCTTCGCGAATCCAGCGTGGCACGTTTTCGCTCGTCCCCTCGCCCCAAGCTAACTCGAAATCGTGAATCAGTCCGGCGCCATTGGTGGCCAAATGCGTGATCAAGCCACGTTGCATCAGATCAATCAAGTAACGATTTAGCCCTTGCTTGATCGGATGCGCTCCCATCATCAACACGACCGGTCGATTGGCGGCGCGAGCCTGACACATCGCCTCGACAAACGGCGCAAACTCGGGATGCTCAAACGGTTCAAAGTCGGCGTCAAGCTGCCGAACTCCGGCCGGTGTGAGATCATGTCCACGTTCAGACAAGCCACGCAGTTGAATCTTAGATCGATCAAAGCGAAGGTACCGTGACATAGTTGTGTCATTCCTCCTGAAGACGTCGCAACAGCATGCAGTGCTGGCGCATGCATCCGTGCAATGGCGGCGCGGCAATGATTCGAGAAGCAGCAGGATAACGCGTGTCGTCGCATGCTACTAGAGCAAACAGGTTGCTAGCGTAGAGCAGTTTCGCGGCAATGCGTTAGCGTTCGTGCGGCGGCGTTAGCGTCGGTTCCTGCCCCGGCGCAGAAGCCGATTTCGGAATGATGATTTCGGATTTCGGATTTTAGAATGTGATTGCTGA
>JAGQPK010000076.1 GCA_020426755.1 Planctomycetales bacterium | reverse complement strand
TACCACACATTTTTGCTATCACATGTGAGCCGATTTCTGAATGATGATTGCGGATTTTTGAATGTTGAAGTCTGAAAACCACCGTTCATTCCTCATCCGAAATCCAGCGTCGGAGCCAAGTCCACATCCCGCGAGAACCGCGGCCGGCGTCTTTGGGCGAACTAGCCTCCGCAGACGAACGACTCGTAAAACTCAAAACGTGCAGAGATAGTACGCTCGTGGCACGGTCAGTTCGAGCAGCGATTGCCAATCGAAGAGAGCCGCATTACTGCCGCCGGTGGCGCTGCGAGCGGACGTGATCGCTCCGAACAACGTTTGCGGCGCCTTGTACTTCACGACACGATAGCTGTCCTCTTGCAGATCCGCCAATGTCGCGGCACGGGCCACGGCGTCCTCGATGAAGCCCAGCTCGTCCACGAGTCCATGCTCCTTCGCTTGATTGGCCGTGAAGATCTCACCTGTCGCCAGCTCGTCCAACTGCGCCGGGTCCTCACGAAAGACTGGTCGCCCCTCTTTGATCACATTCTTGAAACGGGTGAACGCATCCTGCAGGTAGTTATCGAGCACTTCCCGATCTTCAGGCTGAATCGGCCGAGTCATACTCAGCAACTGCTTGCGACGATGGCTGACGATCGAATCATCCTTCACGTCAAAACTCGCCAAGAGACCGCTAATGTCGTAGTGCGGGATGATGACGCCAATCGACCCGGTGGTCGTGGTCGGTTCCGCGTAAATCGAATTCGGCGTGTCGCCAACCGCCATCGAAACGTAGTAGCCGCCGCTCGCCGCGACGCCCCCCATGCTGACGACCAGCGGTAAATTGCGGTCGGCTTTCAGCTCTTTCAAATGGTGCAGTATGTAATCCGAACCGGTGATGGTGCCCCCAGGCGAATCGACACGCACGACGATCGATTTGACGTTCTCGTCTTTCCGGACACGATCAATCTGCTTCTTGACGAATTCATCTGACGCGCCAATGACACCCGAGATGTCGATGATCGCGACCTTGTCGTCCGCTGACTTCGCACCAGAATGAAATTTTTCCTCGATGCCCGCAGTGGCGTCGAAGTACTCGTTGTACTTCGCCGTCATCCCAATGATCGCCGATACCGCCATGAAGCAGCCTACCCAGCCCATCCAGCTTAACCAACGAAAAAAGGGATTCTGTGCGGCTTGTACATAGACAACTTGCGGTTGAGCGGCAGGAACCACGGTGGCTTGTACAGGCGCCGGGCCGCTGGGAGCTGGATTGGATTCCATGATCTTGCTTTCTCGTGATGGCGGAAAACGACGTGAATTGACCCTTCATTATTCAACGCTGCGACGGTTTGGTCGAGTCAATACCGCAACGGAGTCAACGGATGGTGTTGCCAGAGACGGTACAAAGCGGCTAAACTTTTGTCGCTTAAGCAGTTATCTGATTGGAGGGAGCGCACCGTGATTGTTTCGGCGTCAACGGACTGTTTTCCGGAACTTGGCCTACCGGACGTTTTTGAACGTCTGGCAGACCTCGAATACTCGGCAGTGGAAATCGCAATTCGCCACGATCATCCACAGGTCACGCCGGAATTCGTATTGCAAGACGTAGAAAAGGCCATCAATCTTTGCCGCGATACGCATCGTCTCGGCATCACCGGCTATGCCGTCGAGATATCCGCCAAGGGTGATGAGCACTACGAGCAGTTCGCCGCCATCTGCAAGATGGCGAAGGCGACGAAGGTCGCCACACTGACGGTCCCGTCCGCCGAACTGGGTACTCCTTTCAACGAAGAAGTCGAGCACCTGCGGCGCTTGGTTTCAATCGCGACGCTGGAAAGTGTCGTCGTCAGTATGCGCAGCCAGATCGGTTGTCTGACGGAAGATCCAGACACGGTGGTCGTGCTTTGCGATAACGTGAAGGGCCTGCGCATCACTCTGGATCCAAGCCATTACATCTGCGAGCCCAATACGAATCGCAATTTCGACAAGCTGATGAAGTACACGCAGAACGTCTATCTGCGCGACACGAGCAAATCACAATTGCAGGTCCGAGTGGGTCAAGGCGAAGTCGATTACGGCAAGCTGATCAATCTGCTGCGGCGGGTCAGCTACGACCGAGCACTCTGCGTCCACATGCAAGCGTTGCCGGGTGTCGACCACATGGCCGAGATGCGTAAGCTGCGGCTGTTGCTGGAGAGCTTGACCTAGGTCCACGCGCATGCGGTAGCGTCCTTTGGAGTGCGATCGCGCAGCTATCGCTTTACGCAGCAGTGAGATTCGGCAATCCGTCTGGATTCCGGCCGCTCTACGCTTAACCTGAGATCTCGCATCGCGAGACGACGCGGAATACGCGGGCGCGGCCGAGCAAAGCGGCCATACGCTACAAACGATCTTTCAAAAGCGGCAGCTGCGCCGCCGCACTCCAAAAGCTGCGGCCGCACGCCAGATGCCGCGCGGCCGCGAACCCAATGTCTACGCCGCCAACGGCTTGTCATGCCTACGTGAAAACGGCTGGCACTCCGGGTACATTGGGGGTTCGCGCGGCTGTCACCTGCTCTGGCTGATGGCTTGGCGACGACGTTCCTCTTGATCGCACTCACCCCAATTGAGCTATCCCTATGAAACGCCAATCGCTGACCTGTACTGGCAGTGCGGCCCAGTCCGCGCGCCAACAACCAACTCGCAGCTCATTCGCACGACTCATTCTTGGCGCTGCACTGGCTCTTTGCCCCGTGTGCACCTCGACCAGTGTGGCGGCAACGCCAGCCAATCCTTCTTCTACTTCTCAAAGCAATCAGATGAAAATTGAAACTCAAGATTTCGGCAAAGCCGATAACGGTGAAGCGGTAACGAAATACATCTGCACGAACAACAAGGGCAGCCGCTTGGTCCTGACTGACTACGGTGCCATCATTGTGGCAGTCGAAGTTCCCGATCGAGATGGCAAACTGACGAACGTCACATTGGGCTTTGATAAGCTCGATGGTTACTTGGCGCGACACCCATATTTTGGCGCTACGGTGGGTCGTTATGCCAACCGGATCGCCAAGGGCCAGTTCTCCCTGAACGGCAAGAGCTACGACTTGGCCAAGAACAACGGCCCCAATCACCTCCACGGTGGCTTACAGGGCTTTGATAAGCAGATGTGGAAAGCGGAGCAAATCACTGGTGCGGACGGAGTCGGTATCAAGTTTTCACGCACCAGCCCAGATGGCGAAGAAGGTTATCCCGCCAACCTGCAAGTCGCCGTGACCTATACGCTGAACGACGACAATGAATTGAAGATGGAGTACACCGCCACAACGGACCAGGATACGGTGTTGAATTTGACCAATCACTGCTACTGGAACTTGAGCGGTGCGGGATCGGGCACGATTCTGGATCACGAATTGACGCTGCAGTCCGACCACTACTTGGCAGTCGACGACACGCTGATTCCCACGGGCGAGATGGCCAAGGTGAGCGGCACGCCGATGGACTTCACCACCACGCATGCGATTGGCGAACGAATCGAAGCCGTCGGCGGAGATCCAGGCGGATATGACCACTGTTACGTCGTGCGAGGAGAAGCCGGCAAGCTCCGACTAGCGGCCCGCGTCGTCGATCCCAAGTCGGGTCGCGTGATGGAAGTCTTGACCACTCAGCCGGGCATCCAACTGTACTCGGGTAACTTCCTGGACGGTAGTGCAGCGGGGAACCACAACCCGCAGCGAGCGGCATTCTGTCTCGAGACGCAACATTATCCGGACTCACCGAATCAGGCGGCGTTTCCAACCACGGTGCTTAAGCCAGGCGAAACGTTCCACCAAGTAACTGTGCATCGTTTTTCTGCCAAGTAAGTTCGCCGATGAGCGAACTACGACTTTGCGTTCCTTTTGATTGAAAGTGACTGTCAACATATGGCCGGAGATGCCTGGAAGTTCATCACGGCCTTTTTGCGCGAGCCGCGGCAAGTCGGCGCAGTTTGGCCCAGCTCTGCGGCACTCGCGCGGCGCATGGCGGACGGTGTCGACTGGTCGGCCGCACACACGGTGTTGGAACTCGGTCCCGGCACCGGTGTGCTCACGCGCGAAATCGTAGCTCGCGCGCAACCCTCGACGCGAATCGGCGCCATCGAGATTAATTCTGAATTCGCTGAGCTGCTTCGACAGCGGTACCCGCGCGTCGAGGTTTTCACGGACAGCGTGGCGCGCACCAGCGAGCTGTGCACCGAGGCAGGGATCCCTCAGGTCGATGCAATTCTCTCTGGTCTGCCCTGGGCCGTCTTTACCGATGCCGATCAGCATCAGTTCTTGAGTTCCGCCGCCAGCACCTTGAAGCCGGGTGGACAGTTCGTAACCTTCGCCTACCTGCAAGGTTTACTATTGCCCGCCGCCAAACGCTTCCGCAAATTGCTCGAATCGCAATTCACCGACGTCCGGCTGAGCCGCACCGTCTGGCTCAATGTGCCGCCGGCGCTGGCCTATTACTGCGTGAAGTAGGAACCGATTGTGACGTCGTAACTTCGTCTTAAAAAAACGAACAGATCATCAATCGGTGCTACGTCGCCTAGACGTCCCCGTGGCGAATAAGTCATCGACTGCCGCTGCCAGATCACTTGATGATGTCGCTCGCGGAGTCTCGGAGTAGCCAGCCTGCAGCGCCAAGATCAAGTCGCTGGAATCGAATTCGCCATCGGCATTCCAATCCCCTGACGCCCAGTCCGAGTTTTTCGCGATCGAGTCGTCGTACTCACCCGCTTGGAACACAATCCACAGATCCGCGCTGTCGAACACACCGTCGGCGTTGACGTCACCAGGAACCAGGGTTACCGACCGCGCCGCCAAGCTTGCCGGTGCTTCGCTCGGGCTGATCAACGGCAGTGCCATCAACAGGCCAACTTGATTGTCACGGGCCAGAATCACGTCGATGGATGAAACGAGTCGATCGCGATTGAAGTCGTAGGGATCGTCGATTGGAGCCAGGTCAAACGGGCCACGCTGGTGATCTCGAGCAGCAATGATGTCGATGGACGTCACCAGCGTATTGCCAGGTGTTGACCCAGTCTCACCCAGCGCATTGCCGAAGTAGAAAACGTCGTCGTGCGCCAACCAAGTGCGTGCACCCGCCTTGAGCGTCACTTGGAGCCACGTGTTGCGAATCGCATCGTCGGGCCAAATCAGCGTCACACGATCTGAGCCATTCACACCGGCGCCACGTCGCGTTTGTACGCTGGGAGCGGGTGCCGCGGGCCACGCCGCAGCGTTTTCGCTTCGTCCCATACGGAACGTGAAGTCGGCGGCCGTCAGAGTGACGGTGTCGGGAACGCCCAGCAAATCAAGCTGCACACCGTTAATCCCGCGATTGTAGCTTGTGTAATTCACGAACGTTGCCGTCTGACCAGGCAGCAGCGCCCGCTTGTCGGTGGCCACCGCGAGATCGTCGGCCGGTGACGCGTTAGCATCGTTTCCGTCCCACGCCGAATGGTTGTAAAACACCTGGCGACTGAGCACTTGCGTCGGAACAACGGAAATCGTCCCGTTGGTAACGAACGCCAAGCTGTCGGCAAATCGCGTTTGGAACGGGCCGAGCGGGTGTTCCGGCAAGACACCTGTAAGCGACAGGGACCAATCGCCATCGAAAAAACCCGTGGTATCAATCACCAGTGTTGCCAACAATCCATCTGCGACCGCCGTGGAGCCATTCTCACTGGCGGCAATCGACCAGTTCGCAATCTGCGGTAGTGATTGAAGATTCGTCGGCACATCGGGCAGCGCGGCGAAGATCGTGTTTTGCTTCAACTCGACCGCAGTGATCGCCGGCCCGTCTTCACCCGCGGACAATCCGAGCAATTCTCGCTCCGGCCCGCCGTCGCCGATCAATGCGTAGAGATCGAGACCCGACACGCGATGACCGCCGGTCACGAAGAGCTCGATGCGTTGGTTGGGCGTGTTGGGACGCAAGTTGTAATGCCCGACGCTGATCACGGGCACATCAAGGCGTATTGTCACTGACTGAGGGGCTGATGTCGTCGCAGCGTCACGAGCTTGATAAGTGAACGTATCGCTAACCGTGAACGAATTGTCGGGCAGATAGAGAAACGAACCATCGGGCCGCAACGTCACCGTGCCATGCTGGGGCGGATTGACCAGGATTGCGGACAGCGCGTCACCGTCGATGTCTGTATCGTTGGCCAAGACACTGGAATTCACGTCGATCGACAACGGAGCCACCGTCGACATCGTGTACACATCGCCGACCGCCGTGGGCGCGTCGTTACGGGGCGTGACGTTGATCGTGACCAGCGCCGTACTAGCCACGCCGTTCGTGTCGGTAACACGATAACGAAACTGGTCCACGCCGACATAGTCGGCATCGGGTCGGTAGTCGAAGGTGCCGTCCGGATGCATTTGCAGTGAACCATGATCAACATCGTCGACGATCGTAGGGTGCGCGTTGGTGTGAGTTGCTCCGTCGTTGCGAAGTACGCCATATTGATGGATGCCGAATACTTCATCACTACGAATCAACGTCAGCTCGCGATCGTTGGTCATTGCCAATCCGTCCGCGCCAAATCGTCTCAACAGGTGATTCTTTGCCCCCTGGATGGGCGTCTGCAGTGAAGTGCGTGTTTGAAATGGTGTCAAGTCGTAGGCGTACAGGATGTGCGTCGCGTCGTCGAATGCGTAAAGCGTGTCTTCGTTGGAGATGACTTGGAAGATCCAACCGCCCGCGTAGTTTTGCAGGATTTCGCGACTGGCGACGTTGACCACGCTGCCGAGTACGCCACTGACATACAGGTTCCCCTGCGCGAATTGAAACTGCTCGAAGCGGCCTCCCAACATGCTCCCGCCGTCATAGGTTTCGACCACGCGCAAGCCATACGAATCAATCTCATGAATCCAAAAGACGCTGGAGTTGTCGTAACCGTAGACGTGCTGTCCCGTTTCATCCACACTCACGACTGAGCCCAAGCCCCGATGCGGTAGCGCGATCCCGTGGTCATAGAGGACGATGCCGGTGGACTGTCCGCTGCCAACATCCCACATCGTTACAAGCAGTGATTCAGGCCGATTAGGCAGCGTAAACATGCCTAAGGAGACTTGTGAGGTTGGCAATGTGATCGTCGAATCCAACGTCATGCGGACCAGGTCCACGACCTGAATGGTACGTCCACCGGCAACTGCCGCGTACATACGCGTGCCGTCGTCAGTGATGACGATCTCGGTAACGACGCCGGGAACCGCTAGTGATGTTCCCAACGCACCGGTAGAGGGATTGATCTCGGTCAATGTGCCGGCGCGCGGGCCACTGCCGGGAACGATCGCAGCAAACAAGCGATCACCGATCCGATCGTACGCCAATGCTCCGGCCGCAATGGGTACTGACTCGATGGACAGCCATGCCACTGGCTCGATCGATAACTCGCCATCTTCAGCGACTTGGTAGCCATCGTCCTGAGCAGCGTTGGGCGAGTTCTTTCGCACTTGAAGCGTCACGCGCGCCGTCGCGCTCTGCTGGCTGTTGTCGCGAATCTCGTAAGTGAACACATCCGCGCCGGCGCTTCCCGTCTCCGGTGTGTAGGTGAACGAACCATCGGGTCGTAGGTCGAGCGATCCGTGCTGCGGCGGATCACGCAGGGTTAACGTCAACGGGTCGCCATCCGGATCGGAATCGTTCGCCAGCACTCCTGCCTCCGCTGAGACCGTCAGTACCTGTCCTTGCTGTGTGAGGTAGCCACGGTCATCAACTGCCTGCGGCACGTCCGGCAGTGGGCGGACGTGCAACGTCACCGTAGCCGGTGGCGACTGCTGCCCGCCGTCGCTCGCGCGATAGGTAAACGAATCGGTTCCTGAGAAGTTGGCTGCCGGAACATATGTAAACTTGCCGTCGGAAAACAAATTGAGCGCGCCGTGTGCGGTCGAGTTTACTAATTGCGCGGTTAACGAGTCGCCATCGGCATCGGTGTCGTTGTGCAAGACGCCCATACTCATTTCGACTCGGCCACGAATCGTATCCTGAATTGCTTTCTCGTGCGCAGTGATTTCGCTCGGCGCAAATGCCCGATCATAGATCACGACTTCGTCCAATAGACCGACCATGTACTCGACCGCGGCATACGAGTACGAGTCGGCATGACCCACGCCAATTGCGTAGCGCGGCAGATCAACAACGAGATCTATATGCGAGGCGTAGACGCCATCCAAGTACAGGTCGATGCCCGACGATGTGCCGACCATCACCACATGCGTTAAGTTCGCCGTCGGTCGCACTCCAAAGCTGTAGTCCGTCCCCGGACGACCGAACTGCGTTATCCCCCACGATTCTTGGTTGACTAGCATCTCGGGACGAATCGAGGCAGCGCCACGCTGCGTGCCCTCGGACGAAGTACCGATCAGGCCCTGGACATCCGTCGCTTGCAGATCAATCCCCACGACCGACTCGAGCGTCCAATCACCCGACAATCCGGGCAACTCGAGTCGTACGTAACCTTGGCCACCCAGGCGAGCAGCGCCGCCAACTAGGCCCTGTTGGCCGAAATCCATGAGCCCGACAATCAGTCCGTCATGCGGAGTCGAACCGTAGTCATGCGTCGTCGTCGCGCCAGAACCTTCCTCGAATCGCCACCAATGCAGCGGCCCCGCTGCCTGCACACGCTCCGTCCAAGCGTTCACCAGGTCATTGCCCAGCGCGGAATCTTCGTCCAGAGTGAACGAGTCCTCAACAGCGACCGGTGCTGCCAAGACGCAGCGAACTTCTAGAGACTCAATCAACGACCGTCGTTTCACGATCACACCTCAGCCATGCAGACTAGGCAAGACGAATAACACCGGCGAGAGCCGACCGAAATACAGCATACCCGAGTCTACAAATGCTGTCGCATCGCAAAAGCGTGACGGTAGACAGGCGCGCTTTGACGCCGATGCACGTTCACGTCGATTAACCATGCGTCGCGACAGCGTGACATCTACGGCGCCAACAAGCAGACCGGTGGTTCACTTCGATTACTGACGTGACGTGTTGCAATTGCACTACGCGATCGGTAGGGTCATTCACCGCAACCACCGGCGTTAAGACTCGCCAGTACGCCGGCCTACCCTCAACAATCGCGGCGAGACAAACACCGCCAGAATGCGCGAATAAATCCGCTGGCTCCAAACGCGTTTTTATCGTCGAGTCTGCTTGTCTGCGTGGTGAAACCTATCTTAAGTGAATTACCGCAGAGGCTCACGCTGTTGGAGAGAAAAAAAAGATTTCGTGGCAGTAAAAGCGCGAGCAGACACAGCTGGCACCTTAGTCAATGTCAACTGGGTGAAGATCGAAGTACCCGACAGCTTCTTGCGGCGATCGACCAGAACCGGCATGTCGTGCAACACTTCTTCGACTTGCAAGTCAACGCGCCAACCGAGCCGGCGCGTGAGCGGATTGAGTGAATCGACGAAGCGAGCCAGCTTGCGATTGCGGCTGCGAAAATGGTTGACGACCACCACTTGTCCGCCTTGCCGACAGACGCGCACCATTTCGCTCATCGCTTGCTTGGGGTCGGGCACCACGCTCAAAACGTGAAACGCCATTACATAGTCGAACGACTCGTCGGGAAACTCCAGCTTCTGGGCATCCATCTGCTCGAGTTTGACGTGACCCCAATCGGCGCCTTCATGCTTGCGAGCGGCCTGGTCAAGCATGTCTTGTGATAAGTCGATACCGACGACCTCGGTATGTCGCGGGTAGCTTGACAGAGATAAACCGGTACCAACGCCAACTTCTAGGATCCGCGCTCCGGCTGGCAGATGCATGCCGCGAATGGTGCGATCCAAATGAGCCTGGAAGAACCCCATGAAGAACAAATCGTAGTAATCAGCGAGACTTCGATACAACGAGCTCTCGCTAGGAGGACGACTACTCTGCTGCGTCATAGCGTAAATTCCCCACGTCGCCAGTGCCCTCCTCGTTCGGATCACCGGTCTCCGGGGGATCCTTGCGAAACGGCCGTGTTAAACCGTTCCAAATGCCGGCCAAGGGCGGCTCAAAGGCAAAGCTACAAAAAAGCAACGGCAGCATAAGTTCGTGGATGGTTACCCCTGCCACTACCACCAAGATGATGCGAGTCAGATCATGGTAGCGATACTTGCGGCGAATCCAGCGGTTGACGACGTGCGAATAGCGAAACCGGGACACCATCAGCAACGCGCCGACGAAGGTCAGCAACGGCAGCGCCACCATTGCCGCATCAACCAGGCGCGAGCTTGCCGAACGAACCCACTCGTTCATACTTTCGTCCGTCAACTGCTCGACACCCGGCAACGCCACCGCAAACGAAGCCACGATGCCGGCGGCCGCCGGCGACGGCAATCCGGAAAAGAACTCATGCGTATCCGAATGAGATTTCTCGGCGTTAAAACGCGCCAGTCGCAGTAGCACACAACTGATATAAATTGCACCGATGCCAAATGTTAAACGCACTGGTAACAGATGACTGTACGTAAGCAAAATAAAGACGGGGGCCACGCCAAAGGTGATGACGTCGCACAGGCTATCCATCTGCTCACCAAAGTTGCTTGACTGCTTCAGCCAACGCGCTGCCTGACCATCGAGCATGTCGAAGAACATGCCGCAGAAGATCAATAGACCGGCATAGAACACCGCTTCATTGCGAGGTAGATTCAATATCGTGCCCGTAGCGATCGCCGCGGAGCTCAACCCGCATAATCCATTGGCCAATGTGAGAATTGTCGGGAGCGGCGCAAAGATAACCGGACGCCGTCGCAACTTTAAAGGCCGACCACTCCGACGTTCCTTAAGCCAGATCCAACGACGCTTGTCAGTTGGCTTGCGAGGTGCAGACATCGCGAGTGACCTTTTCATGACTTAGTTGTGAAACCGAGTTGATCGCTACGTGGATAGTTCGTAACGATGCGGTCCGATCTTTTGCGGATCGAGCAACATTTTGCCATCACGGTGAAGAGGATCTCGACGACCGCACCCGCTCGACTTTGCGCCCGCCAAGCTCTGCGCATGGACAATCGCCCGATTGCTCCATTGCGACGGAAAGCGGCTTAAGTCTGACACATTTTAGACCTAGGCCGCAGCGGTGCAAAGATGCCGAACGTCGAATGTCCACTGTCATCCGCGCTCGCACGACGCGCACACTCGTCGGATTGAACGTTTGCACGAAATGAGCAATCCGCGTCAATTAGCGCCAACTGGGCTTACGACGGCGTGAACGGGGATGACGTGGCAACTGAGTGCGTGGGAGAGAACTTGATCGCTCCACAACCCGCACGTAGAACGCAGTCGGATGGTTTTCCGGACCGGTATATTCTCGACTTGCTTCGTAAACAGCAAACTCAACTGAGTCGCCTACTTTTAACATCATAAAGCGAGTATCGCCTTGGACCACCGCCGGCTCAAACCGAATCTCGCGACCGCCCTTGTCGGACGAAATGAAACCGTGCGCAGGCAGTGTGGGCGAGATCGTCACCAACTTGGTGATGAAACCCTGCTCGCATTCCGCAGGACGTTCAATCGGAGCAGGACGAGTTGACTCACGACGCGGAGCACGCGCCGGCCGATCATCTCGTCGCGGCGGCCGACTGCTGGAATCGCCCGGCCTGCCGCGGCGCGGTGCACCGCCAGTTGCCCGACTTCGGTCACTGCCACCCAGATGACCGGCTCGATTGGTAGGACGACCACCGCCTCGTCCGTCCGGCCGCCGATTGCCGGCAGTTCGCGGTCGTCGGTCCGAGTTACCAGCGAACGCCTGACCGCCAGCACCGAGCCACAGTTTTTTTACGCGGGGTCGGTCTGCGGCTTCGTCCAGTTCAAACCCGACACGCTGACCATCCTGCAACCGCGTAAACAACTCGGGACACGCCGACTGGTGGAAGAAGACGTCCGGCCCAGCTCCGTCCGTGCGCAGAAAACCAAAACCCTTCTGCAAATTCAAAGTTTGAATCGTACCTTCAGCCATCGAAATCGCAGACTCCACCTGTTCACCAAATTTTGAAACGCCGACCCCTCGAGTGTAACAAAGGCTGGGCCGGGCTTGATAGGGCCAATCTGAGCGGTCGCGGCGGGATAGTTCGCCGCGAGACGCCAGCTCGACGGCACTCAGTTGAGATGCATGTGTGCCGTTCCCCCTCCCGCAATGGA
>JAGQPK010000769.1 GCA_020426755.1 Planctomycetales bacterium | reverse complement strand
TGTCAATGAAGCAGGCAAGTGGCGCCGTGAACGACTCGCGCCTTAGCTTCGCCATCAAATCATTTGCGTTAGTGATTCATTCCGCGCGACCGACTTGGAACGTTTCGCCGTGTGAGTTCGATTCGTTGAAACTGTAGTCGACATGCGGACCCATGGCAGCGCCCAGTTGTTGCGCTGCCGCGTCGCCCGTCAATTCCACGCCCACTCGCCACCAATCGTTGCCCTGTTGTGGCGGCGGTGCTAGTTCCCGATCGCGGAACTTCCAATTGGTTTCTTGCCAGGACTTCTGCTTGGAGCGATCCACAATCAGTTCATAGTGGGCCGCGTTGTCAGCCAACTTGGATTGCTGATGAGTCAGTTGCGAGGGGCAAGTGAAGACCGGCGGTCGCGGGAACTGAAACGTGAAGTTGACCGCCGCTTCCTTTGAGGGCAGCCGATCACCGTCGGATTGGGTGCGAAGATAGGTCAACAGTTCATCGGGCCAAGTGACGGCGTCCGGCAGGCGTTGATAGATTTCGGCGTACTGGATTGTGGCCAGATCAAGGCGCCGCAAGTTCCGGCGACAAATGTTGGAACGCGCGTTTTCGCGCGAGCTAGCGAGGGCGGGGAGCAGCAGGCCGATGCCGCCGCCGCAAATCACCAGCAGGATCACGACCTCGAACAGCGAGAATTTGGATTGGACTTTGGGTTCGGTGGTCGTTGCCGTCATACTGCGATCATGCTTTCCAATTTGCCTGGCCGGAACGCGAGCTACTGATTTCATCATAGTCGGCGATTGAGATTCACGCGACAAGACCGACATTTCGACGGCTTGGCACGCCCGCTGCGTTACGGTGGGCCAGCTTGGCCAGTTGCGGCACGGCCGGCCGCCAAAACCCAGCGGAATCGCGGGGGGAAGCGGCGGTCGGCAGGGCAGTGGACGCGAATTCGTTGTAAGAATGTCCAGACGATCGGACAACCTTACATCGGTCAGATTCGATGGTCTCTGTCGCGAGTCGCGGCCAGCAAAAAAACTGTTCGGCCCGCAGGGGATTTAGCGGTTCGAGCGGTCGACGGCGAAAGAATCGTCTGTGACAGCACGGGGTTAGGGAGTAACCAAGCATGGATCGCCAACGCATTGTGGACGCATTCGTAGGACGGCTCGGATTCTTGACGGCATTTCGTAAGCGGCCGAATCGAGCGGCAGTGCCAATTCGCATTTACGTTGCCAAGGGGCACGGCAGTTCCTCGATTACGCGACTGATCACCGCCGGGCTGCGAGCCGGAGGGCTGCGGGCTTGCGGCAAGACCTCGACGACTTCCCCGCGGCTCCTGTTCCCCGACGGTCGTGAGTACCCTGTGTATCGACCTAGCAATGCAAACTTGCGTGAGCAGCGACGAGTTACTCGCGTGGCCGAACAAGAACGTGCTGACGTGTTGGTGCTCGAAGGCATCGCGACGAAGGATGACGGACAACTGTCGGCAGGTTTGCAGGCCGAGTTGCAGGCGCTGAACGCGACACATGTTGTGCTGGCCAATGGCTTGCCACAGCAAACTGACGCACGTGACAAGGTTGTGTCACGGCTGGCGGCCGTGGTGGCGGACCGCGGCAAACTTTTCGCAGCGGTCACCGGCGTCGATGAAACCGAGTTCTTGGCGGTGATCGACGATGAGCAGATCGCGGACGTGCGTTGGGTGGAGATGGAACGATTCAGTTATATCGAATACCGCGAACACGTGGCGATCGCTTTGCGTGTTTGTGAGGAACTGGGAGTGGATCGCGAGACGGCGCTGAGCGGCATGTGGCGCGCTAATCCTGACCCTGGCGTGGCGACGGTGTTCCAAGCATCATCGCCGTCGGCTTCGACCGATTGTGGTGTGACCTTCGTCAATGGTTTTGCCGTTTCCGATCCGGCACGCCTGCGACGCAGTTGGGAAATTGCCGCCGGGCGATTTCGCAATCGTCCGCGATTGGCCATCGTCAACTGCCGGGCCGATCGACCCGAATGCTGGCGCCGACTCGCCGATTCACTAGCGAAATGGACCCCCGCCGATCACTACTTAATTATCGGGACCGCAGCCACGCTGTTCGCGCAACGTCTTCAGTCCCTAGGCATCGACCGCGACCGAATTAGCTGCACCCGTGTCGAATCGGCTGACCGCATTGGCATACTGGCACGCCGGCTGGGCGGCGAAGCCGCGCTCGTTCTCGGAATCGGTAGCATGTCCGGCGCCACTTGGGGATTAGTCAACTACTTCCGCAAACGAGAAGCACGCACGCTACAGAATGCGGCGTGATCTGCACGTCGTCCTAGCTTCAGGTTCGATCGAAAGTAGATTGAGGAATGATGATTTCGGATTTCGGATTTTGGAATTATTTCCACTTCAACACTCCAAAATCAACAATCGTCACTCCTCAATCGATGATTTACCGCGGTTGGCGGGGGCGATTGCGGGGGCCGCGGGCGACGAGTTCTTCGACGGTGAGATTGCCGGCTCGCAGTTCGCCGAGATCTTCCCAGTCGAATCCGGCGAGCAGCAGTTGCGTCTCATCGGCTTCCGCTGGTCCGTCTTCTGCGTCGCGATGGTAATGTGTTTCGTGCGGATCCCACTCGCTGTCTTCGATACTTTCGGTGGCGTGACCATGAAAGTCCGGTTGCTGAGTCATTTGCAGAAACTCATGCAACACGGGCAAGTTGGGTACGAGACTGCTTTCGATGTGCAATGAGCCCGTGGTGATCTGTTGCGGTGTGAGCCGAATGGAATCGGCGTCGTCGATTGAGATCTCAGCGATGTCATCCCAGGCCATCCGCTGATGACGAACATAGATCCCATCGTGTCCGACCGCGAAGTGACGTCCAAACCGCACGGTGTAACCCGCGCGATAGGCGTCCACAGCGACGCGCAGTTGTCGTTCGCTGAGGCTGTGCTGAATGTGACTGCCGAGCCGCTGCATGGCTTCGAATCCCGCCAGCCGCAAGCAACGTCCATCACGCCGAATGATATGTACGATCCAACTGGCTGGCACGGCCTGCCCGTCGACGCGCGTCAAGCAACCGTAGATCGGCACTTGATAGACTTCGTAAATCTGGTTCCAGCAGACGCGCCGGTGACGCTTGCCTTGTCGCAGATCGAAACCGTTCTGGTAGAGATCCAGTCGGGAATGCATTCGGC
>JAGQPK010000768.1 GCA_020426755.1 Planctomycetales bacterium | reverse complement strand
CGATCACCGGCGGAACTCAATATCGCGATCCGGGGCGTGCCGCGTGCAAATCGAGAAGTAGCCGCCTCGTGTTCGCTCATCCGCTATGCCTCGATGCCCATTCTGCGGTTCGACCGGAGCGCTTCGCCTTGGGCCAGATGTCGGCAGGTGTTGACGATTCCTTCGCTGTCGAGTCCCAAATCGGCCAGCAGCTCCGACCGTTCGCCGTGTTCGACATAGATGTCAGGAATGCCAAGCCGCTTGATATGCCGCGTGTCCGCGCCTTCGTCGACGGCCAGTTCGAGCACTGCGCTACCGAATCCGCCGGCTAGTTGGCCTTCTTCAATCGTGACAACAAACGGGCACTCGCGAATCGCCTTGAGGATCGTGGTCCGATCCAGCGGCTTGACGAAGCGTGCATTGATGATGCCCACATCGATGCCTTCTCGCGCCAGCTTTTCTCGAGCGGTAAAACAGGCGTCCAATAGCGTACCGTAGCAAATCAACATACCGTCGTGGCCCCAGTGCAGCACCTCGGCCTTACCGAGTTCAATGGGCTGACGCTCCGAATTCACGTTGAATACATTCGCTTTCGGATAACGAATGGCGCAGGGCGAGGAGTGTTGCAGTGAGAACTCAAGCATCTTCGACAAGTCATCGCTGTCCCCCGGGGCCATCACGACCATGTTCGGGAAGATTCGCATGTAGCCGATATCAAAGACACCATGGTGAGTGGGGCCGTCCGGGCCGGTGAGGCCGGCGCGATCCAGTAGGAAGGTGACGGGCAAGTTCTGTAGCGACACCTCTTGGAAAATCTGATCGTATGACCGCTGGAGGAACGTGCTGTAGATGCTGACAATCGGGCGCAAGCCGGCTTTGGCTTGGCCGGCCGCAAACGCCACGGCATGCGATTCGCAAATGCCCACATCGAAAAACCGACTGGGGAATTCGTCGCGGACGGGTTCGAGCTTATTGCCTTGGCACATCGCGGCCGTAAGTGCCACGACCCGTTCGTCGCGACGCATTTGCTCGAGCACGGCGTCGCGGGCCACGTTCGTGTAGGCCGGGCTGCTCTTGGCGGGCACTGGCACCGCACGCCCGTTTTCTCGCTTGAAGATGGGCGGGGTATGAAAGAACGCGGGATCTTCTTCCGCTGGTTGAAAGCCGTGACCTTTGTCAGTCACGACGTGCAACAGCACAGGATCCTGCATGTCGCGAACCATTGCCAAATACTTGCGCAACACCGGAATGTTGTGGCCGTCGACGGGACCGATATAACGGAAGCCCAAGTCCTCGAAAAACATGCCGCCGTGCAGGCCAGCTTTGGCGGCTTCCTTGAGCTGAGCCAAGAAACGCTCGGCAGGGTCACCGAACACGGGCACGCGATTCAAAACTCGGACCACCTCCGTCTTCAGGCCGGTGTAGAGCGGGTTAGTGCGAAGCCGATCCAAGTACTCGGCAATGCCGCCCACGCGTGGGCAGATTGACATCTTGTTGTCGTTGAGGATGACCAGAAACTTGCGCCGGTAGAGCGCCGCATTGTTGAGCGCTTCGTAAACGATGCCGGACGGAAAAGCGCCGTCACCGATCACGGCCACCGCATGGCGGTCGTCTTCGCCCGTCAACTGATCGCCACTCCGCAGGCCGAGCACCGTCGAGACGCTGCAGCCTGCGTGGCCTGTCATGAACAGGTCGTATTCGCTTTCCTTCGGATTCGGATAGCCCATCAGGCCGCCCTTGGTCCGAATCGTGTTGAATTCCGCGTAACGGCCAGTCACCAATTTGTGCGGATAGATCTGATGGCCGGTATCCCAAATCAGCCGGTCACGACGGAAGTCGTATACCGAGTGCAGCGCCAGTGTCAGTTCGACCACGCCCAGATTCGACGCGAAGTGCGCGGACCGGGTCGCCACAAGATTACAGAGCACTTCGCGAATTTCATCCGCGGCCTGTTTGAGCTGATCATTGGAAAGCTCATGCAAATCCAACGCGGATTTCAACGTTGGCAGGATTTTCGACATCGCCCTAACGGTTCCTTTTCAACACAAACTGCGCTAGCGAAACTAGTATATCGCCGCGATCCTCAAACGGCGCTAACTGCTCGATCGCCTGTTCGATCAAGTGTGAGGCGCGGCGGCGGCTCTCGTCAACGCCCACCAACGCGGGAAACGTCAACTTGCCTCGATCTTTGTCCTTGCCAGTCCGCTTACCCACGGTCTGCGCGTTGCCCTCGAAGTCCAGCAAATCATCGACAATTTGAAAGGCCAGCCCCAAGCCCGTTCCATACGCGGCAAGCCGCTCGATTTGTTCGCCATTTCCATCCGCGACGATAGCCCCCATTTGCAGGGATCCGATCAGCATCGCGCCGGTCTTGCGGCGATGGATCGCTTCCAATTTAGCGACGTCGCCCGGTTGGCCTTCCGCCGCTAAGTCATCCGCTTGCCCACCCACCATCTGAGAAGCCCCGGCGGCATGCGCTAAGGCGACGCAACAGCGAGCTGCATGCTGTGGATTAGCGATCTCGCTTGCTAAGATTTCGAACGCCCGTGTCAACAAGGCGTCGCCGGCCAAGATTGCTGTCGCTTCATCGAAAGCCGCATGACAAGTGGGCAGTCCGCGGCGTAAGTCATCGTCGTCCATGGCCGGCAGGTCGTCATGTATCAACGAGTAAGTGTGGACCATTTCGATCGCACAGGCCGGCGCCCAAGCGGCGGATATGTCCCCACCACAAGCACGCGTGGCTGCCAACACGAGAATCGGCCGCAACCGCTTACCAGGTGCCAACAAGCTATGGCGGATCGCTGCTCGCAACCGCTCCGGACAACCCGCGTCAAATTGGGTGTACGCGGTTAGCCGACGTTCGATCTCCGGCCGCACGTCCTGCGCAAATTGTTCAAAAGCCCCCGTTTCGCGATCGCTCATAATTTGAATCATTCAGTCAGCAGCTGAAGTGGCCGACCACCGCCCCCACAAATAACCGTCAATCTATCGCCGCGAACAACGCGAAAAACGGCGACGTGACCCGCTTCGGACGAATCACGCCCATTTTAGAGGGTCGAGCGCGTTTTGGGCACTCCCAGGGAGAAATCGAATTTTGAATCGATCGGATCGTTTTGGAGTGCGGTCTTTTGGAGTGCGGCCGCGCAGCTGCCGCTTTCGAACGAAGTGGTTGGGTAGGCG
>JAGQPK010000767.1 GCA_020426755.1 Planctomycetales bacterium | reverse complement strand
GGCCTTGAGCATCACTTCGACATTCGCGTTGTCTGGCACGAGTTCGCGATTGCGGACCAGATTGAGCACGTTTTCCAGGACGTGCGCCAACTGCTGAATGATTTCTAGACCGAGAAAGCCAGCCGTTCCCTTCACGGAATGAACCGCGCGGAAGACGGTGTTCACCAGTTCCACGTCGATATCGGCACCGGCCTGTTCGATCTCCAACAGTTGGGCTTCTACGTCTGCAAGATGTTCATTCGACTCCTCGATGAACTCTTGAATAATTGTGGGATCGTTTAGATCCATCATGGGGCCTTACCTCGTATCAGCCGGGGTATCTCGAGCGTGGTTCCGGGCGCAGAGTATCCGACGACTCCAATCGAATCGTGAACGGATAGCTTGCGTACAAACTGGACATGTAATGACCGCAAACCGGGGCGCCACAATCCTGTTACTCCGGCTGGCCAGTGTTAGAAAAGCTTGTCGACGAGGCCCAAGGGGGCATGCTAGAATGCGGACCTACCGGTACCGGGCGGCGCAGAGTGGGTCAAAAGCGACACACGGATGACTGCCACCGAATCGAGGCGACCCTCTACTCAATTCAACGCAAAGATCTGTCTATTCATGAAACGAATTCAGCAGAATCGAGTCGCGGCAGTTTGTCGTGGTCTCGCCAAATCTTCTCGTGCATTGCGATGGCTGTTGATTGCGACGATTGCAGCGATTCACGGTGCCGGCAGCGTTTCTGGCGCCGGCAGCGGGTCCGGCGCCGACTGGCCCGCCTGGCGATATGACGCAGGCCACACGGCGTCCGCCCCCGACGCGCTGGGCGACGACTTGCAGCTCGAGTGGACCCGCACGTTGTCCCCACGGCGCACGGTTTGGGACGATCCGCTCAATCAAGACATGATGCAGTACGATCGGATCTTCGAGCCGATCGCGATGAATGGCCTGTTGTTCGTCAACTTCAACGACGCAGACAAGGTCGTCGCATACGATCTCAAGGACGGCGCGGAACGCTGGACTTTTTACACGGACGGTCCCGTACGATTCCCGGCCGTCGCACATGGCGAAGAGGTTTCGTTCGTGAGTGACGACGGTTGGCTCTACACCGTCGGTCAGCAAGATGGCAAGCTGCGTCGCAAGTTCGCCGGCGCACCGGGGGCACGCAAAGCAGTCGGTAACCAACGCGTCATCTCGTCTTGGCCGGCGCGCGGCGGACCAGTTATCGCTGACGGTCGGATCTACTTCGCGGCCTCGATTTGGCCCTTTATGGGCACATACATATATTGTCTCGACGCCGACACTCACGAAGTCGTTTGGCTGAACGACAGCACCTCGTCGCAATACATTAAGCAACCGCACAGCGCGCCCTCGTTCGCCGGCGTGGCACCGCAAGGCACCATGGTTGTCTCCGGTGATACGTTGCTCGTCCCCGGTGGCCGCAGTGTGCCGGCAGCCTTCGATCGTCACACGGGCGCTCTGCAACATTTTTTGTTTAACGAAGGTGGTAAAGGCAATGGCGGATCGCTAGTGCTGGCTCGCGGCCAGGAATTCTTCGTCCATACGCGGCATCGCGGCGTACGCGCTTACGACTTGGCCAGCGGAAACAAGACGGCCTTCCGCACCAACGAGCCCGTGCTTACCGACACAATTCTCTACGCAGCCGAGACCACGCCGGCGCTAGATGCCAACGGCAAACCGATCGAGATCTCGGAAGATGAAGAATTAGCGAAGCCGCCCGTCGGGGAGGCCGTGTTGCGCGCCTATTCGGCGACAGACAAGTCGGTCGTTTGGGAACTACCGGTCGACGGACGTGGAGATCTGATCAAGGCCGGTAATCGCTTGTATGCCGCCGGCACCGGTACGAAAGGCAGCACAATCACCGTGCTCGAATTGGCCCCGGACGCCTCGGCCGCAAAAGTCCTGCACTCGTTCGACGTCGCGGGCACCGTCACGCGGTTGCTGACCGCCAGCGGCAAGCTGATCGCAGTCACGAACGAGGGACAGATTCACTGTTTAGGCAACAGTGACGGAGCAGCGCAGCAGTTGGCGACCACATCGCTGCCCCGCCCGTATGCCGAACCGTCGCCCGTCACCAAGCAACTGCTGAGCGAAGTCGGCAATCGAGCTTCCGGCTATCTCATCTATTACGGCGCCGCCGATCCGCAACTCCTGGATCAACTGCTAAGCTACTCGCAATTGGACATCATCGTCGTCGATGAAGATGCCGAGCGAGTTGCACGGCTTCGCCAACAATATGATGCCGCGGGTGTTTATGGTGCTCGCATCAATCTGCACGTCGGCAATATCGAGTCGTACGACGCGCCACCGTTTATCGCGTCACTGGTCGTATTGGTTGGCGAAACGGCTCGAGAAACCGCCGCCAGCCCAGCCGCCTTGCAGCGAGCTTACGAATCGGTGCGTCCCTACGGCGGTTGTTTGGCGATCGTCACCGACAATCAACTTTCGGGCGAGCAAGCTGCCATATTCTTGTCACAAGCGGACTTAGAAAAGGCAGAAGTCAAGCGTCAACCGTTGGTCACGTTAGCTCAACGCGTCGGAGCATTGACCGGCGCCGCCGACTGGACACATCAGTATGGTGATGTGGCCAATACGATCAAGTCGAACGATTCGCGTGTGAAACTGCCGCTGGGTATCCTCTGGTTCGGCGGCAGTTCAAACTTGGACGTGTTGCCACGGCACGGTCACGGCCCGCCTGAGCAAGTGATCGGTGGTCGACTGTATATCGAGGGCATGAATTCACTCAGTTGTCGAGACGTCTACACAGGACGAGTCCTTTGGAAACGGACATTCGACGATTTGGGCACGTTCGACATCTACTATGATGCGACTTACGAAGACACGCCACTCAACCCGCAATACAATCAGGTTCATATTCCCGGGGCGAACGGACGCGGCACGAATTTCGTAGCCACGGAAGATGCTGTCTATATTGTGGAAGGTTCGGCCTGTCACGTGTTGAGTCTGGAGACGGGCGAGACGGTGCGCAAGATCGAGTTACCGAAAAACGCCGACTCTGGCGAGGCCACCGAGTGGGCCTACATTGGCGTTTATAAAGATGTCTTGTTAGGTGGTGCGGGCTTCGCACGGTATCAAAAGAGTCGTGGCATTTCCCTGTCCGATCTCGACAGCAAGCTGTCGCGCAACTCAGCCG
>JAGQPK010000766.1 GCA_020426755.1 Planctomycetales bacterium | reverse complement strand
TGAGTACGCAACGCAAACCTTTACCTACACCATTTCTGATCCATCAGGTGAAACCGACACGGCAACGGCATCGATCACAATCACAGGTGTTAATGATCAGCCAACAATCGTGGTCGTCGACGTCGAGGGGGACGTTACGGAAGATGAGTCTTCGCCAGACCTGACTGACAGCGGCTCGGTCACCTTCGGCGAAGTCGATGAGACCGACGTACTGACTTCATCCGTCGCCAAAGCGTCGGAGGTCACCAGTAGCGCAGCGCCGATTCCGGCGGCGCTGAGTCTCGCGCTCGATACGGCCCTAGTGATCACGCAAACCGGCAACAACGAAGGATCCATCGACTGGACATTCACACTCGACAACAGCCTGGTCCAGTACTTGGGTGAAGGTGAAACCGTCACGGCGACATACACCATTACGCTGGACGACAACAGTGGCACCGCGAACGCCACGACGACGCAAGACATCGTGATTACCATCACCGGTACGAATGACCAACCCACGATAACGCTTGCAACGAGTGGTGCAGAACTATGCGGAGCCGCACACGAAGACAATTCAATCACGCTTGATATGGCGTTCGAAGATGTCGATGTGACTGATGTACATGCCGTGAACGTGAGTTGGGGCGATGGTATTATCGAGTCATTCGTGCTACCGACGGGAGACCGTGGCATATCACTTGATCACGACTACGCGACCGGCGGAATCTATACGATAGTTGTCTCGGTTGTTGACGAC
The DNA here is from genome assembly GCA_020426755.1 of Planctomycetales bacterium. Taxonomy (GTDB): domain Bacteria; phylum Planctomycetota; class Planctomycetia; order Pirellulales; family Pirellulaceae; genus JAGQPK01. Next base: position 2,423 of record JAGQPK010000766.1, on the reverse strand, counting down.
GCTACGGGGGCCGATGCCACGTCGCTGTTGGCAGTTGTGAGTGGCGTGGGATTACACAACGGCGTACTGCAGATTATCGGCACCGCGGGCGACGACCATATCACGCTCAATCAAACAGGCAATGGATCGCTGAAAGTACATTCAGACTTCATTGTGGAGTTCGCAACGGATTCGACTCGTGATTTCCTTCTGAGCGATATCAGCAGCGTTGTAGCTATCCTGTGCGATGGTGACGATCAACTGACCATTTCGAATCGGATCAACCTGGACACCATCATTAACGGTGGGGCAGGTAACGATCGACTCAACGGTGGCAGCGGTATGAACCTAATCCTTGGAGGTAGCGGAGAGGACCACATCATCGGTGGTTCGGGGCGCGACATTCTCCTAGGCGGATTGGGGGCCGACCGAATTGTTGGAGCAGCGGGACGTGATCTGTTGTCGGGAGGGCGGTTAGTAGATGCGTCTCTGGACGAGGACACTACTTCCCATCTGTCGGATCTGGTGAGTATTCAAACACGGTATAAAACTGCGACGAATGGCGAGATCGATGCGTGGATCAGTGGTGCCGACAACTTCTTTGACGAATTTGCATTGGATCTGACCGACGATGAAGCCGCCGCCGACGTCATCACGAGCAGCTCTGGTGAGGATTGGACACTGCTATTCGAAAGCGATATTTGGACCGACGAGGCATCCAATTCGAAAGGCAAGAAGTAAGGAAGCGTCCGGAACGGCAAGAATCCCCGCCCCAATCTCGACTTGCGGGGCGTAGGGATGCAATCGATGTCGAACAGGTGGAACATTTCCGAGTGGCTTGAGCAAGAGATCCGCGTTCGAGACGTTGCCTGTGTGTATTGCGGCGTCGCGTTCACGACTCCCCCCGTGAACCGGAAGTCGGCCGCGAGCTGGGAACACATCATCAATGACGCCAAGTTCATCACCCGAGAAAACATCGCCCTATGTCGCGTCGGTTGCAACGCGAGCAATGGATAGCGACCACTAGCGGACTGGCTCCAATCGCAGTACTGCACGAAGCGAGGCATAGCGTCGACAACGGTTGCACCTGTCGTCAAGCGAGCGTTATCCGCGGCTGGAACAACTAACGGGGCGGGAGGGTCAACCGACGGTACGAGCGACGATTCTGGACCGAAGAGCCGAGATCGAGCGAGCCATTAGGCGTTACTGGCTGGCCAACGGGATGCGGGAAGTGGAAGCGGCCCTCGCGCCGATCATGGGCGTCCTGGTTGACGTAATCGACGCGAATTGGTTCGTATTGGCTCTGCCGGGGCAGTACGTCCGATGCCAGTCGCTTATGGAAGTTCAATATGCGACCATCATCGTGGGTATCGTCGCTACGAACGTAGCTCCAGAATCCGTCCGGTTCCATGATCACCTGTACGGCGGCAGCCGGCTCGCCTCCTAAAAACCGAATACACGATTGGCGCGACAAAGTACCACTGAACGCTTGCGGGCTCAGGGACAACAATTAAGCCTAGAACTTGAGGACATGCGTCGGCGGGACAGGCTGCAGTGACAAACAAATCTTGAGACAAGAATTCGCCTGTTAACCCCGTGGGCAAGATCCCCTGAAAACTAAAAGATGGAATCCCCCCGGTGTCAATTAAGATTAATTGCGTGGGCGTGAAAGTGTTTGCAACAATTAAGGGATAGAAGGGAGTTTTACCGGCTGTTAGAAACTGTCCCGACTTACTTTCGAACGCGGTGAACGTGTAGATGTAATCCGATCCATTCACGCCGTAATCAAGCGAAAGGTCGCCGGTTGTCGCATTGTAGACCACTGCTGAATATTCAGACGGCCTGGTGATTGGGTAACGTATGTCCGCAAACGCTTTCGAAGTCAGCAGAGTTAGAGCCAGCAACACTGCGGGAATGCAAAATCGCTTCCTGGCGGAGTTGCTTGACATTCGATGTGACTCGTCAACTACGTTGTGCCTTTCACCTAACCTTCGGAGTCTCTGAATAGTCTCCGGATTCGGCGAGAATCGCCGTAAGTGCAGTCGGGGTGACAGGATTCGAACCTGCGACCTTTTGACCCCCAGTCAAACGCGCTAACCAGGCTGCGCTACACCCCGATCCGAGCTGGCCCGCATGTCCCTTAGTTGGACAGCCTTGCGACTCCCGCAACTAACAGCCGTGGGCTCTCGGAAGCCCCACACTATAGCCGAATCGTCGCGGCAGGGCTACCCTAACCTGGCCGACTCAGAATCTAAAACTTGGCGGCTCAACTCCGGACCGAGGCCCGGCCACCACTCGCAAATTGGATTCGACCTAGTTTGCCGTGTCGCCGTTGGTTTACCGCATCGGGCCAGTGCCGAAATGAATCGGTGCCGGAGCAGAATCGATACTGACGCGTTACGGTGAACCACCGAACGCCCGCTCGCGCTGCCCCAAAATGCACG
>JAGQPK010000765.1 GCA_020426755.1 Planctomycetales bacterium | reverse complement strand
GATGCGGGAGACCCGCCAGTCCGGTTCGGTGGGGGGAGGGCCGCAAGCCAATGCGGCCTTCCTACCTCAATCCGTCAACAATCGCTACGCGATGCAGACCAAACGACGGGTGCGCGATTTCCCACTGACACTGACATCAACACGAGTACGAGAGTACACACAATACTCGATATCCTCAGCGCAAAGCTGCAATGCCCCCAAGATCCCGTAGTCTAATGACTACTCAAATCTTGACACCAGATTCAACGCGCCAGCAAGAGCAACTTCATTCCAGTGAAGTATTACGAAGTTTGAAAACGGCCGTTCACTCCTCACTCCGAAATCCCGCGTCGGAGCCAAGTCCAAATCCGGCGAGAACCGCGACTGGCGCCTTTCGGCGAACTTCCATAGCTCGATGACAGAAGGACTCAGGGCTAGTCTCTAGCTCCTAGCTCCTACTCCCCGAACCACTTCTGCATCTTCTCGCGGAGGAAGACAACGCTCTCCTTGAGCTGTTCCATGCCGTCCTCACCATCTTCGATACTCACCCAACTATCGAAGCCTACGGACTTGAGCGTGCGGAAGATGGCGTCGTAATCATTCATGCCTTTGCCAATCACGCCGTGTGCCAAACGCTTGGCATAGCCGACTGAATCTTCTTCGCGGCGCAGGTCCTCGATCGTGCCTTGCTTCAAGTAACGATCGCTGGCGTGCATCGTGACGATGCGATGTTTAACGCGATCGAGCAATTCCAGCGGGTCTTCACCGGCCAGAATCGTGTTGCTCGGGTCGTAGTTCACGCCAAAACCGGGCGATTGAATCCGCTCGACCAAATCACAAAACACGTCCATCTTTTGTGCGAACTCCGGATACTGCCAGTAGTTATCCTTGTAGTGATTTTCGATGATCAGCGTGATGCCGTACGACTGCGCGTGCGGCAAACAGGCTTCGATCGATTCAGCGGCATAACGGATGCCATCTTCCCGTGACACCTCCGGACGTCGTTGACCGGAAAGCACACGACAATACTTGCCTCCCAGAGCCGCCGTCATGTCGATCCAGAATTTCTCTTGATCGACTTGCTCTTGTCGAAACTTCGGATCGGGATGAGTGAAGTCGGGCGAGCAACACATCATGGGGATGGTTAACCCATGGTCCTCGGCCTGAGCGCGCGCGACCTGCCAGTTGGCCTTGTCCTGCAAATCAAGAAAGCCACTGTAAAACTCCAGCCCATCAACTTCCAAGGTCGCGGCCATGTCGATCCATTCGCGCAACGACAACTGGCCCGTTTTACAGAGCGGATCCATGAACGCTTTAGGGAATACGGCAAGCTTCGGCATGATGTGTATCCAGCAATCCGAGCGCACAGTTGCCAGTTCACACATTGAGCATTCGACGAATGAATACCCAACGAAGGAGTGTCATGTGCGCGCGATGTGTTCGAGAAATTACGACGAGATGATAATCGAGCGTAGTGCCCGTGGGCCGTTATCGATCGACGGTTTGGCTATGAACGGCGTCACAGATTTTACGCAATGACTCTTCAACGTCACCGCCGGCCGTTTGAAACCGATCACTGTCGATGACCAACGGGGCGCCAAGCACAACCAGCGGAGCACCGTAGCTCGGTGTTTGAATCGCTTGCTCGAGGCTCAGTCCCCCAACGGCCTGCACCGGAACGCTCACGGCCGCGACGACTTCACGCAATTGATCAAGTGGGTTTGGAGCACGTTCGCCGCGTGCCGCAATCCCGCGGCGTTCATCGTAGCCAATGTGGTGGATCACGTAGCCACAGCCGAGATCTTCCAATCGTTTCGCGCCATCGATCATGCAAGCCGAACCTAAGTTGTCGCCCATCACGCCGACACCGTAGTCACGCCCCGCTTTGACAACACAACGGATCGTTTCTTCGTGGGCTTGCGACATGACAACAACGTGCGTTGCGCCCGCCTTCGCCATCATCTCCGCTTCCAGGTAACCGCCATCCATCGTCTTCAAGTCAGCCACGATCGGTACCTCGGGAAACTCCTCACGCAACGCGCGCACACAACGCAACCCTTCAGCCAAGATCAACGGCGTACCAGCTTCCAACCAATCGACTCCCGCACGACGCGCCATACGAGCTGTCTCGAGGGCTTCCTCGATTTGAATTACGTCAAGCGAAATCTGAACGATTGGTTTCATGGCAGGCGTTCCGTTTGAGTTGGCTGCGGTTGCAGTGATAGTGTGGCGTGCGATAGTGAACAGCTTGTGTTCAAGCGAAACATGGTAGCAGTCCCACTTCGCCACTCAAGGGCCTGCTACAAGTTATCCGCGCCGAATCGAGTCGACGCAAAATGGATGTTCTGATACATTGACGTCACGAGTTACCCGCAAACTCGCCTGCAGACGATCGAACACCGGTGTACGGATCGTGCGACCAAGTGGGTTGCACACGCTGATCGAAACGTCTGCCCAAAAGGTTCTTTAAGGGAGGGACCCCCAACGATGTCGACCAGAATCCCGCTCATTCCAGCCGACGAACAACACCGCACCATGAAGCAGAAGCTCGAAATGAGCACGGCCGAAATCGGCCTCTCGGTTCGCACGACCAATTGCTTGGAGGAACGTGGCATCTTCACGGTGGAAGATCTGCTCAAGTGCACTCGTGCCGACCTGCTGAGCATCTCCAATTTCGGCGAAAAGACGCTGGAAGAAGTTTACCTGGCGCTGGAAGAATTTGGCTTCTTCCGTACATTTCGCAACCCTCGCTAGGCTTCTACGTCCTGCCGTCCCGTCGGCCTCTACGCTCTTCTAGCGTCTCAGAATTCATCATGCTCAGGCCAGCTTCTCATCGGCCTGAGTCGAAGAATCGAATCTCGAATATCGAATTCTGAATGTTGAATTTTGAAGTGTCACCGTGTCAAACAACTGAGTGATCGGTCGCGATTAACGAATTCCGAAGGCACAAAACCTAGCTAGCAGCCCCTGAAATGCTAGCGTTTCTTGCACACGATGTTGGGGTCAAGTCAGGTTGCACGTCAAAATATTCGCAAAGGCTTGCTGTGTTCGAAAGAGCGATTAGGCTCTTGAACATCAAACGTCTTTCCGCGGGGGACACCGCAAAGGGGCAACGAATTAGAAGGATTCTCATTCAAACGGCAAAGCGCGACGTGAATTCGCGAGGGGCTGCCACAAGCACAAACC
>JAGQPK010000764.1 GCA_020426755.1 Planctomycetales bacterium | reverse complement strand
ACTCGGGCACGATGTTGGCGCTCAATAAGACCAACGGCGAAACCGTGTGGCAGTCGGCCGATTGGCAGGACAAGGCGCACTACTCATCGGCGATCGTTGCCGAGCACAATGGCACGCGCCAATACATCCAATTGACCAATGAAAGCGTTGCGGGGATTAACGCCGAGAATGGTGCGGTGGTTTGGAAGGCGGATCGACATGGCGAAGTCGCTGTGATTCCCACACCGATTTTCCACGATGGTTATGTCTACGTAACCTCGGGCTACAACATCGGCTGTGATCTCTTCAAGATCGATGATCAGAACAACGCCACGCAACTGTATGACGATGAGGCTCGCAAGGTGATGAAGAACCATCACGGCGGTGTCGTGCTGATCGACGGCCATATTTACGGCCACTCGGACCGAGTCGGTTGGCTTTGCCAGGAATTGGAAACCGGCAAGATGGTTTGGCGTGAGCGGGAGGCGTTAGGCAAAGGGTGCGTGACGAGTGCTGATGGGATGCTGTACTGCATGAGCGAAGATGATGGTGATGTTGCCCTGGTCAAGGCAACGACCAAAGGCTGGCAGGAAGTCTCACGATTCCGACTCGAACCCCAATCGGAAATTCGCAATCCGCGTGGTCGCATTTGGACGCATCCAGTGATCGCCAACGGCAAGCTCTATCTGCGCGATCAAGATAAGCTGATTGCCTATGACATCGAGCAGAAGTAGGAGCGAGCGGAGGTTCGTAAGTTCGCCGAAAGTCGCAGGTCGCGGCCCTATTTCGCCGCATGGCGTGCGCGCAAATGGCACTCAGTTGAGCTCCATGCGCGCCGTCCCCCCTCCCGCAATAGAACTCTCAACTGCCCTGAATCGCGCATTCCGGGAGGGGGATTCAGGGGGAGGGCGACAATCGCGGAGCTGTTAAGTGCACGAAACTTCTGCTCCGCTCACGATGAGTTTCTTCGACTTTCAGCATCTACATGGTGTGACACAGCTTCCGTTGTGGTTCCCTCCCCCTGCCCCCTCCCGGTGTCGAACCGCGTGAAGTGGGGGCCTGCGACGGGAGGGGGGATTGCGTGTCTTGTATCCCGAAATCTCAACTGAGTGCTATTCGGCGTGAGCCACGGTTTTTCTATGTGGTCGGAGTCAGTCGCGGGGGCAAACCGACGCTAACGCGTTGCGGCGAACTGTTGAACCGACGCTAACGCGTTTCGGCTAACTGGACTTAAGGAGTAACTACCAGATGCGGTTCGAGCGAACCTGTTTGGAATCGATTGGCTATTGCTTGCCACAGGAGATTGTCACGAGCGAGCAGCTCGAACGGCAACTGGCGCCGCTCTATGAACGACTGCGTTTGCCGGAAGGGCGGCTCGAATTGATGACCGGCATTCGCGAGCGGCGTGTCTGGCCGGTTGGTATGTTGCCGGGCGACAAGAGCATCGAAAGTGGTGAGCTTGCGATTCAGGCCGCCGGCATCGATCGCAGTTTGATCGGTGCCCTGGTGCACGGTTCGGTTTGTCGCGATCATCTGGAACCAGCGACCGCTTGCCGAGTCCATCATGGGTTGGGTTTGCCGGCGGACTGTGCGATCTTTGACGTATCGAACGCCTGCTTGGGGTTACTGACCGGCGCCATGCAGATTGCCAACATGATTGAATTGGGCCAGATTCGCGCCGGTCTGGTGGTCGGTTCGGAGGACAGTCGCCATTTGATGGAGGCGACGGTTGAGATGCTTAATCGTGACGACACGTTGTCACGTTCGTCGATCAAAATGGTGATCGCTTCGTTGACGATCGGCTCGGGAAGTTGTGCATGGGTGTTGACTGACACCGATCTGTCACGCACCGGCAATCGACTGCTGACGGCCACAGTACGTGCCAACACGCAATACCATCATCTGTGCCAAAGCGGTCGAGATGAAGCGGCGGCAGGTGGCATGCGGCCGCTGATGAATACGGATTCGGAAGCATTGATGCGCGAAGGCATCGCGACGGGACAAGCGACCTTTGACAAGTTCTTGGCTGAGTCGGGCTGGGACCGCGCGGACATCAATCGCGTGTTCTGCCATCAAGTCGGTGCGACACATCGCAAGCTGATGCTGGAGGCGCTGGGGTTGAGCTTGGAGCGGGACTACGTCACCGTCGATCGGCTGGGCAACACCGGCAGCGTCGCACTGCCGTTGACGATGGCCATCGGCCTGCAAGCCGGCGCAGCGCAGCCCGGCGATAAGTTGGCGCTGTTGGGGATCGGTTCCGGCATCAATTGCGTCATGATGGGCACGCAACTGGTTGGCCCAATCCCGATTCAATCGAGGGGCTAGTGGCTAGGAGTTAGTGGCTAGAGATGATTGGTGTCTACTCCCTAGCTCCTAGCTCCTAGCTCCTCTCCCCGCTATTTCGCCCGCAGCCAGGCTTGACCAAACAGTTCCGCTTGGAATCGATCTGGGAAGGCTTGGACTTGATAGCGGTGTTTGCCGGCGTGCTTTTCGATCTGCTTCTTCAGCTCTTTCGGCGAACTCGTGATCACGATCTCGCGTTTGTCGTTCTGAATCATCATCAAGTAGTGAGTTTGGTTGAGCACCGGATTGACGTACGGTAGCGATTGCAGATGTGCAATCAGTTCATCTTCAAACTGAGCGTGATCGCGCGACACGTTTTTGCCAAACAAGCTGCCATCCGGTAGGCCTTCGAGCGGTCCCAGGCGGCTTGCTTCCTGTAGGCAGCTATTGAATTTGTCACGTTCATGGCGGGCCAAGTAGTGCACGATGGCCCAAGACGTAGCGTAGCCGAGCGAATCTAGTGTCGGCGTGTCAACCGCGCGGCGGATAAGCTGACCCGAAGTCGAACGGTTGCCGTGTGACTTGTAAAACTCGCTCAACTCGTATAACCGCAGGTCGTTGACTAGACCGACGCCTTTCCAACGCACGCGTCGGTCGAGCTCGGTTGGCGCGAAGTATTCCGCCAAGCCTTCGCTGAACCAGATCGGCCAGCGTGACAGACGTTGCTGCACGCCGATATTGTGCAGAATCTGATGGACGCCTTCGTGGGCAATCGTGGAAACCGCTTGTTTGAATGCGAGTTCAGGTGCGACTTCTGTCAGCTTCGATTGCTCGTACATCACGACGTGATTGGACAGTGCGTTGTAATATGCCACGATGCCGTCGGGCACATCGCGGTACTTCT
>JAGQPK010000763.1 GCA_020426755.1 Planctomycetales bacterium | reverse complement strand
GTTTGTTGCGAGCTTATCTTTCAATCGCGGTAAGCCGTTACTCATCGCGGTTCGACCAGGTGGTACCGGTGACGTTTCCGAGTCACACGTGTCCTGGTCACTACATCGAGGCATTCCTGAAGTACCGACCCCTGTGTTGATCGACGACCGCATCTACATGGTTGCCGATGGCGGTCTGCTGACATGTGTCAATGCGGGCAGTGGAGAGATCATATATCGTCAGCGTCTGGGTACAACAGGCCACTACCGCGCATCTCCGGTCGCGACAGCAACTAGCCTGTACGTAGTGTCTGAGGCGGGAGTTTTGAGTGTCATTCAGCTCGGCGACAAGTTCAAACTCATCAGTCAATCGGAGCTAGGCGACCGAGTCGACGCGACGCCGGCCTTGGATCGAAACACAATCTATATCCGCACGGAAGGTCACTTGCATGCCTTTCGGTCGCGAGTCTCTTCACCGTAGCACGTGGTGCGTTTCAGTCGGCCGTAACGCGTCAGCGTCGGTTTGCCCCGGCGACTACGGTTCTGACTGACGACCGCCAGAACCGCGGCTAATGCCTATCGGCGCAGCTCACGCGTGTCGCCCGATAACAAACGTCTGTTATTCCTTCATCGTGCCCAACGACGCGAAACCAGCTTCTGCAATTCGATCGCCCAGAAAACGACGCTGCTGATTCCCACACAGGCGATGAGCTCGCCCCAAGACAACGATTGCGTGCCGAAGATCCTCTGCAGCGGTTCCCAGTAGATCACGGCAATCTGCAGCATGAACGTTAATAACACCGAGCCGACGAGCGCCAGATTCGAGAACACGCCAATCTTGAACAACGAGTCACGCAGCGATCGTATCGCCATTGCGTTACCCATTTGACTGAGTGTTAAAACGGTAAAGACAATCGTCCGCCAATGCGTGAGTGCCTCGGGCTGCTCGGTCCATTTCCAGTAGCCAAGCACGAGGGACACGACCCCCATGAGCAGACCGATCCAAGCAATGTCTCGCACCATCACCCGATCGAAAATATGTGCTTCCGGCGGATAGGGCGGCCGCTCCATCGTATTGCTCTCCGCCTGCTCGACAGCTAATGCCAATCCCGGCAACCCGTCCGTCACCAGGTTGATCCAGAGGATCTGTAGTGGCAAAAGCGGTAGCGGCATACCAAGTAGTGGCCCCAGCACCATCACCCAGATTTCGCCCGCATTGCTAGTCATCGTGTACTTAACGAATTTACGTATGTTGTCGTAGACGATACGCCCTTCCTCGACAGCGTTGACGATGGTCGCGAAGTTGTCGTCGAGCAGCACCATTTGTGCCGCCTCCTTCGAAACATCGGTCCCCGTAATTCCCATCGCCACGCCGATGTGGGCTTGCTTGAGCGCGGGTGCATCATTCACACCGTCACCGGTCATCGCCACGATCTGTCCATTGTCCTGCAGCGATTTGACTAGCCGCAATTTGTGTTTGGGAGCAACACGAGCGAAAACAGACGCGTGCCTTACAATCTCCTTAAGCTGGGCATCGTCGATCTGTTCCAAGTCTTGCCCGGTCAGCACCTTGTCGTCTTCCGCGATATGCAGCTGTTCGGCGATATGCTGGGCAGTCAACGGATGATCGCCAGTAATCATCAAAGGACGAATGCCTGCAGTGCGACACCGTGCTACGGCGTCTGCAACCTCCGCGCGCGGCGGGTCGATCATGCCGATCATGCCTAGGAACGTCAGATCGCTTTCCGCTGCATCTGCATCCCCTCCGAGTTCGTTTGCGTTGATTTGTCGGAACGCGACTCCCAGCACGCGCATTCCTTGCGATGCCAACCCGTCATTGGCCTCACGTACGCGGTCTCGCCAGGCATCATCAAGCGGCTGTGTCGCGTTGTCAAACCACACGGAATTGCAACAGGAAACGATGCCGTCCACCGCGCCCTTGGTAAAGGCAATTCGTTGTTCCGTACTTACGGCCAACGAACGCCATGCCAACTGCAACGGCAACGTCGCGTCATGATCAGGCGTTTCCGTCACTTCGTGAACCGTCGTCATGCGTTTACGCTCGGAGTCGAACGGCCACTCGGCAACGCGAGGCAGCGAGCTCTGCAGACGATCTTTACGAATGCCAAGCTGGGCGCCGGCGACCACGAGTGCTCCTTCCGTAGGATCACCAATCGCGTGATAACGGTGCTCGTCTTCATCCCAGTCCAACTCGGCGTCGTTGCAAACGGCAGCGCCAACTAACAGGAGTGCGAGCGACGAACTCTGCCGGTTTTCCTGTGACAAGATACTGGCAGCCACCTCGGCGGAGTCGGACTTTGCCTGCCCATGTTCAACTATCTCGGTCATCTCCAGGCGATCACCCGCTACGTCGAGAACCGTGACAGTCATCCGGTTTTCAGTGAGTGTTCCTGTTTTGTCCGAGCAGATAACGGTCACCGAACCAAGCGTCTCCACGGCGGGCAACTTGCGAATCAACGCCTTCCGACGAAACATGCGGCGGGCGCCCAAGGCCAGTGTCACCGTCGCTACGGCTGGCAGGCCTTCCGGCACGACGGCCACCGCCAAACTCAACGACGTCATCAACATCAACCGCGCGTCCTCGCCACGCATGATGCCGATCACAAACACGAGTGTCACGATGATTAGCGCTGTAATCGCCAAACTGCGTCCGAGCCGCGCGAGGCGCTGCTGGAGTGGCGTCGGCTCCGCTTCGACCGTTTGCAATGAACGCGCAATATGCCCCAACTCAGTGTCCATGCCCGTAGCAGTCACGACAGCGTGCGCGTGCCCGTAGCTTACTACGGTTCCCATGTACGCCATGTTGATTCGATCGGCTAGCGGCAAGTCGCCCAGTTCCAGCACGCGATCGTGCTTGGTTACGGGCTCCGACTCCCCCGTCAAAGCAGACTCCTGAACGCGAAAGTTGGCCGTTTCGAGGAGACGGCAGTCGCACGGCACATAGTTGCCGACCTCCATTAACAGAATGTCGCCGGGCACCAGCTTCCGAGATGAGATCTCACGGACGACTCCCTCGCGCCGCACGCGCACGACCGGCACAGACATCTTCTTCAGCGCCGACAAAGCACGCTCGGCACGATAGTCTTGGACGAATCCGAGGATGGCGTTGAGCACGACGATTGCCATCACGACGATCGCGTCGGTGTACTCGTGTAGGAAAACGGACACGATCG
>JAGQPK010000762.1 GCA_020426755.1 Planctomycetales bacterium | reverse complement strand
AAGAGCCGCAACCCACGCAGTCTCTGCCGGTTTCAATAACTATACGGACATCTCTGGCAAACCACCCAACTGGGAATGTGTTAAGATGCGAGTCCCCTGGGCTCCCACCTGTCCGCTCACCCGTGAATGAAGCGCCATGCCTATTCACTACTCTCTTGTGTCACTCGTGCTGATTGGTCTGTTCGCCTCGACGCCACACGTCAGCCGCGGTGATGAAAAGCTTGAACCGACCACGATCTTGGCGCAACACTGTGTGCGCTGTCATCACGACGCAAAAGCCGAGGGCGGGCTTTCGCTCACGACGCGTGAAAAGTTGTTGACAGGCGGGGATTCAGGAGCGGTTGTCGACCTGAGTTCACCGGGGTCCAGCTATCTGATCGAGCTGATCACAGGCGATCCGCCGGAGATGCCACAGGGCGGACCGCCGTTGTCTGCGGAAGCCCAAACGGCGCTGAGGCAATGGATCGAACAGGGCCTGCCGTGGCCCAAGCAACTCATTCTGTCGCCAACGTCAGAGCAATGGTGGTCTCTGACACCGTTGGCCGCGACGCCACTACCGAGAGACACTGCCAATGATCCGTGGGTCCGGACGCCGATCGATGCTTTCATTTTGGCCGGGCATCAGCAACACGACCTTCACCATTCGCCGCCAGCCGATCGCCGCACACTGATTCGGCGGTTGTACTACGACTTAACCGGACTTCCGCCGACTCCCGCGCAAGTCCAGCAATTCGAGCAGGACACAACAGCCGACGCCTACGAACAGCTCGTTGACCGTCTGCTTGATTCGCCTCAGTACGGCGAACGTTGGGCGCGTCACTGGTTGGACGTCGTGCACTACGGTGACACACATGGTTACGACAAAGACAAGCCCCGCCCCAACGCTTGGCCCTACCGTGACTATGTCATTCGTAGCTTGAATGCGGATAAGCCATACGAGCAGTTCGTGCGGGAGCAGCTCGCGGGAGATGCGCTGTGGCCAGGCAGTCCGGAGGCGCTGGTGGCAACCGGATTCATCGCCGCGGGTCCATGGGATTTCATCGGCCACGCGGAGGTTCCCGAGACGAAGATCGATGGACAAGTCGCCCGCAATCTCGATCGAGACGACATGGTGACATCCACCGTCAACACGTTTCTCAGCACCACGGTTCAGTGCGCACGTTGCCACGATCATAAGTTCGATCCGATCACACAACGGCAATACTATGGACTGCAAGCCGTCTTCGCCGCACTCGACCGCGCGGATCGCGCCTACGATCCAGACCCGCTCGTTGCCGCTCGACGAAAGCAACTGACCGAGTCGATGGCGGAGATCGGAGCGCAACTCAAAGCGGTTGAAACTGCACTGGCGGACGAAGGCCAACATGACCTGTCCAGCGCGCTGGCTGCCCTTCGATCCGGTCAGGATGCGACTCGAGTGCGTCCCGAAGCATATGGCTACCACAGTCAAGTCGCCGCTGAGGCCGATACCGAAAAGTGGGTGCAGGTCGATCTCGGACAAGGCTACTCGCTGTCGGAAATTCAACTCCACGCGTGCGATGACGACTTCAATCAGATCGGCGCGGGCTTTGGCTTTCCCCGTCGGTACCGTGTGACCGCCAGCAACGATCCGCAGTTCGAGCAGGACGTCGCTGTGATCGCCGACCGGTCGCGCGAACCTCAGCCGAACCCGGGTCTCGAACCCGTCGTGATCTCGGTAGACCACGTAACGGCACGCTATGTGCGAATCACGGCCAGCGAACTCGCGCCGCGTCAAGACGACTATATTATGGCCATTGCCGAACTAACGGTGTACGACGACTCTCACCGCAACGTGTCGCGACAACAAGCTGTCACTGCACTTGATTCGATCGAAGCTCCTGTCCGCTGGCAACGTGCCAATCTTGTCGACGGCCAGTATCCTCATAAGGGCAATTCGGCGGACGAAGTCGCCGTGTATTTGCAGCAGTCGGACGAGTCTGGGGCAGCTCGACGTTCATTGGTGGCTGCTTCGTTGGAGCAACTAAACGATCAGCGCAAACAGCTCGCGCAACTGCCAACTCAACAGCACGTCTACGTCGGCACCGTACACACCGGTCAAGGCACGTTTCGAGGTACGGGCCATAACGGTGGCAGGCCGCGTGAGATCCACGTCCTGCATCGCGGCGAAGTCACGGCTCCCGGCGACCTCGTCGGCCCAGGTACGCTTGACCTCATTCCCAATGCGGACTGGCAGTTTCGTCTCCCGGATGACGCGAGCGAAGCCGATCGCCGGATCGCACTGGCCGATTGGATTGTTCGCCCCGACAACCCACTGACTTGGCGGTCGATCGTCAATCGCGTGTGGCAGTATCATTTTGGCAAGGGCATCGTCGATACGCCGAACGACTTCGGTCGCATGGGCGCGACGCCAACGAATCCGGAATTGCTTGACTGGCTGGCAGCTTGGTTTCGCGACAACGGCCAGTCGCTCAAAGATTTGCATCGACTAATCGTAACCAGCAACACGTATCGCCAATCGTCAGCTTTCGATGAAGCACAAGCGTCGCGAGACGGCGACAATCGATTTCTCTGGCGCATGAACCGACGGGCGCTCGATGCCGAAGCAATTCGTGACACGATCCTGCTGACGAGCGGCCAGCTCGACCCAACAATGTACGGCCCCGGCTTTCAGGATTTTGTCGTCGAACACCCCGAACACTCTCCGCACTACGAATATCATCTGCATGACCCGGCCGACGCCAGGACACATCGCCGCTCGATCTACCGCTTCCTCGTGCGATCCCAACAGCAGCCATTCATGCAAACGCTCGACTGCGCCGACCCGTCTCAGTCGATAGCTCAGCGCGATACGACGCTTACTGCAGTCCAAGCGTTGACGATGCTCAACAATCGCTTCGTCCTGTACGCTGCGGAACAGTTCGCAGCCAAGCTAAGCGCTACCCATGCTGAACTCGATGAACAGCTTCGCGCTGCAGTCTCGACAACGTTGGGCCGCGAACCGTCTCCACAAGAACTCGAGGCACTGCGAAACTACACTCAAACAAACGGTCTACCGAACACTTGCCGACTGCTGTTCAATTTGAATGAGTTCAGTTTCGTGGATTGAGCAAGGGGAATTCGTGCCGGTAAGGGTACCATGACTACTCGTACTCGTACTCGTACTCGTACTCGATACACGGTGCCCAGCGAGT
>JAGQPK010000761.1 GCA_020426755.1 Planctomycetales bacterium | reverse complement strand
GTTGCCCCATTGCGTGCTGACGAACTGCCCGTTGACCTCGCGTGTGACCCACCATTTGCCGTTGTTGCGAGCGATCACATCTTCGCGGCCATCGCCATCGAAATCGCCCACCATGATGTAGTCCCAACCGGTCGTCGTCGCCCATTGGCCCCAGTCGGCGACCTGCAGGCCCGCAGTCGTAAAGCGTCCCACTTCCCACGCACCGCTGACGTTGTTCGCTAGGACATCGCTCGAGATGACTTCGGCCGGCGCTGGTTCCGCTTCGAACAAGTTGCCTGAGAGCGCACTGAGCGTGTACACGTGCGACGTCGATTCCGGTGCCCCGTCGATATCACGAATCAGCTCGTTGATCCAAGGCTCCTGCGAATTGAACAGGCGATCCTTCATTAGATCGAGCACCTCCTTGGACGGCGTATCTTCACTACCGTTACGTACATCGTTCGTACCGGCACCGCCGTCCGTCGTATTCGTGCCCGATCCACCGAGCAGCTTGTCGTCATCCGGCCCACCCAACAACGTGTCGTCGTTGAATTGTCCCATCAGAATATCGTTGCCACTGCCGCCTAGAACGGTATCCTCGTTGAGGTCGGACACGTTCAAGTTACGACTGTAGTGATCTGTCAATTCAAAGAACGTGCGATTGAGGAATTCGACCTTCCATTCCGGATCGACTTCCGTATCCCGTTGTTGCGGTGCTTGGACCTGGATGGTCACCGCTAACGAATCGCTGTCGGCCAACACATGGTCGTCGCCAGCGCCGCCGTTGATGTTGTCGTTGCCCGCGTGAATGGCAATCTCCTGAGCCGCGCCTGTACGCTCGTCAAATCGAGCATGGTCGTAGCTCGACTGCCACGCACTCAGATCGTTCGGGTGATGCCAACGCTCGAGGAACAGCTCCATGTCGTCCATCAACTCACGTACGTCTTGCTTCTGTTCGAACCGCTCAATATCGGTCTTGGGCAAGGTCAGTGAGATCGGAATCGAGTCGACGGCAAAGTCGCCCAATACCAGATCGTTGCCGTCGCCGGCGTCGATCGTATCGTTGCCGACAAACAGTTCGTAGTCGTAATCGGGCGGCAATTGCGCGAGTTGCGTCGCATTCAACGTCCGGTTCAGTTTGTCGTGATCGGCACTCAAATGTGTGTTCAGCTTCGCGCGGAACAGCATATCGGCCGACAACAGCGAATCAGCGACGGTATCCCAGACGGACGTGCTGATATGCGAATTATCACGAATGAGTTCGGTTCGCACGCCGGTGATGACGGGCATCATCAGCAGAGCCTGATCGCCCGAGATCGTGTCGTTGCCTTCATCGCCCGCGATCACATCGTTGCCGATGTAGAGATCATGCAAGTTTGGTTTGGCCGTGGCACCAGGAGTAACCAGCAACGTATTGAGCGTTTGGTAGTGTGCTTCGAACGCAACGTGCTCCATGTCCGTCGCCGCGGTCTGCAGATCCTGTAGGTAAGTCAGCAAGGCGGTCGCGGTACGTTGCAATTCCGCCTCCGACACGGGCAAGCCGAGTTGAGGTGCGATCACGAATACACCGTCGTCGCCCAACACACGATCGTTGCCCGTGCCGCCTTGCACGTCGTCACTGGCAACATGGATGTCGTGCGCCACTTGAGAAGCACCCTGTGCCGCCTGCAATTGTTCGAAATCAATTCCCAACGATCGCATCGTGTACATCAGCAACTGGAAGTACTTCTGCACGTCCGAAGTCGCGTTATCGATCGGCGTAAAGCCCGTCAATAACGGCGAGTAGAACTGGGCGTTGTCGCCCACGACCAGATCGTCGCCCGCGTCACCGCGAACCGTATCGTTGCCAGGCAACACGTCGGTGTGATGCAACACATCCGGGATCACCGTGAACAGCGACGTCAGCTTGGCACCATCGGTACGTGCGAGCTCATGCGCACCAACTTGATCTAACATGCGATCAACGGTTGGTGACGCAATGTTGGCATAGGTATCGGTGAGCCAGAACGGTTCGTTCAGCGACATCTCGTGTGGAGTCAACTCGATCGGTGAAGAGATCACATTCCCGCGTGCATCGAACGTGAATGGCACCGTGACGCCATTGTCCGCTTCGAGCAGCCGAATTGTGCGTGTAATATGCGGCAACTCGGTGTCGAAAGGCGTGAGATTAACTGCGTTGTCGCCGACCACCAGATCGTCACCACTACCGCCGGCTACGATATCGTTGCCGCGTTGACCGAAGACTAAGTCCTGGCCGTCGCCGCCGTCGAGCGTATCGTTGTTGGCAGCAACCAGATTGACCAGCAACAGATCGACATCCCACGCTTGATTCGCTGAGTTCTTGATCTTGTTGCCGTTCGCATCGTGAGCCCCCGTCGCGATGACGAGGTCCGACTTCATCAACTTGCTGGCCAGATTCGGGTCGTTCACCTGTAGCGGAGTCATGTCGGCGTTGATCAAGCCAGATACGGACGCAACGTCCTCCAGCACAATGTCTCGGTGCCACGAACCGTTTTCATTGACGCGAGGTTGCCCCATAGGCGTGAAGTCTCGCAAGATCTGGCCCACGTCACCAAGCAGGATGTCGTTGTCGGCACCACCGGACATCGTGTCGTTACCCAGCTCGCCGATCATTTCGTCGTCGCCCGCACCGCCTGACATAATATCGTCACCGCGTTGACCGTGCAGAATGTCGTCGCCATCGCCACCTTCGATCGTGTCACCGGCTCCCACACGATCTTCATCATCAAACCGACTAATCTGGCGAATCACATCAGCAAACGGTGCCGGGTAACGCTTCCAAGCGTTGTCACGATTCGTCAACAACGTTCTCAGTATCTGACCGTTGTCGCCCAACACCACGTCGGCGTCGGCACCGCCGTCGATCGTATCCGCGCCGTCACTTCCGCCCACGACGTTGTGGCCGCCCGTGATATCGTCTTCGCCGTCATCTCCGAACAAATGGTCATCGCCCTGTTGACCCCAGATGAAGTCGTCGCCTTCATCACCGTGGATCGTATCGTTGCCAGCGCCTGAGTTATCGTCGATGTAGGTCGAGATCGCTCGTTCATTGACCGGACGAGCTCGATCCCACATGCCGTGATCGCCGAACAGTAAGTCGTGATCCGGACCACCCCAAATCTGGTCGTCACCGGTTGCACCAAAGATAACGTCTTCCTGAGCACCACCGTAGATGCG
>JAGQPK010000760.1 GCA_020426755.1 Planctomycetales bacterium | reverse complement strand
ACTGCCATGGACCTGAGGTCACCGAAGGTAACATTCGGATCGACACACTTGATCCGAATCTGCTGCAGGGTGGAGATACGGAATGGTGGGTCGAGGTCTTCGCGGTCGTTACCAAAGGCGAAATGCCCCCGCCGGACGACAGTCAGCTGACCGATGCGGATCGTCATGCGATTGTCGAATGGTTGTCGCTTGAACTCCAGGCTGCATCGCAGTTGCGTCGGCAGAGCGGTTCGCGTTCTTCGTTCCGCCGCTTGACTCGCTATGAATTCAATTACGCTTTGCAGGACTTGCTAGGACTGCCGTGGGATTTTGCCAAGGACCTGCCGCCGGAGCCGCACACGAAGGAAGGTTTTGAAAACAGCGCGGACCTACTGCATCTGTCGGTTTCGCAGTTCGAAACGTATCAACGGCTGGCGCGCGAGGCGTTGACTCGAGCGACCGTATTCGGCGAAAAACCACCCACTCTACGCTGGGGCATCGCGATGCGAGAAGCGGCCGCGCGGGAGTGGCCACAGCAGGATGCGCGACGTGAAAAGGCGAAGCAAGAACTTGCCAACGATGACGCGAAGCTTCAGGCTGAGTTGATGCGGCTGGAAGAAGAATTCCATCGTCCGCATGGCAACGCCTACTACAAAGAACTATCGTCGGGGCGTACGGCACCCGCGCGTTGGGAATACTATGGTGCAAAGTACGCCTTTGCACCCAGCGCGGAGCAACCGCTGATGCCCGCAAAGATTGATTGCGTTGCTGTCCTGCCAGCGGGACGGCATCAGAATCTGGTGGTCGAGCTTGGTAACCAATTGCCTGACGAGGGGACGATGCGCGTCACGGTGCGTGCATCGTGTTCGAATCCGACTGAACATGGTCAGCCGAGCTTGCAGCTACTGTTTGGCTGGCAGGCCAGCAATGAGGGGCGCGCTTTGCTGCGCGTCAGTGAAGCAGATGTGGCGGTCACAGGGACGTCAGACTCGCCTCAAATAATCCAATGGGACGTGCCGCTGGGAGAGATCTATCCTCGCAACACGGTGCGTAAGACGTCGCCGATGGGCGTTACCCCCAGTCCATCGGAGTACATCCGAATCGCGAATAGTTCCGCATCAGCCAACGATGTACAAATCGATTACGTCATGGTCGAAGCGCCCGTCTACGATCAATGGCCGCCGCCCTCACATCGTCGGATCTTTGTGGATAGCGAGTCCACGGATGACGAAACGATCTACGCGCGAGAGATTTTGCAGAGCTTTATGAGGCGTGCCTGGCGGCGCCCGATCACGGAAACCGAATTGACTCGCAAGCTTGACCTGTTCGCTGCAATGCGTCCCGAGTGCTCAAGTTTCGCAGAGACGATCGTCGAAGTCCTGGCAACCGTGCTGGCATCGCCGCAGTTCTTGTACGTCGCTGCACCAGAATCTTCCAGCGAGCAAGAGGCCGAGCAATCTGCCGACTCCCAGACAGTCGATGCCAACATCAGGTCATACTCGTTGGCGACGCGCCTCGCACTGTTCCTCTGGTGTAGCGTTCCAGACGCGGAGCTGCTCGCATTGGCCGATAACGGTAGTCTGACAGACACCGATGTGCTGGCCTCGCAAGTGGCGAGAATGCTCGCGGATCCACGCAGTCAACGGCTGGCAAAGCAGTTTGTGCATCAATGGCTGAACTTGGAGTTGCTCGAGTTCGTCAACTTTGAGCGGTCGGTAGCGAACTTTGATCCGTTGCTCAAGGAAGCAATGCTCGAGGAGCCCGCGGCGTTGTTTCAGGAGATTCTGCAGAACAATGCCAGCGTGCTTGATTTTCTCCACTCCGACTATGCCTTGGTAAACGAACGCCTGGCACGTCACTACGGCTTGGATGACGTTTATGGAAACGAATTTCGACGTGTGCAATTGGACGATGATTTTCGGCGCGGCGGGATACTTACTCAGGCCGGCCCGCTCGCGATGAACTCCGACTGGCCCGATTCCCATCCGCTGAAACGCGCGATTTGGTTGCTTGAGCGGTTGCTGGATGATCCACCTCCTCCGCCGCCACCGGCTGTGCCGCAGATCGATTTAGCGGACCCGGAAATTGCCAAGATGACATTAAAGGAACGCATTGAGAACCACCGGAATCACGCAGCCTGCAAGTCCTGTCATGCGAAGATCGACCCGTGGGGAATTGCGTTTGAAAACTACGATGCGCTCGGACAGTGGCGCGACGAGCTGCGTGGTAAAAAGATCGACGCTGCCAGTGAACTGTTCAACCACCAGACGCTCGACGGAATGGCAGGTCTGAAACGCTACTTGCTGGAGTCACGTCAGGACCAGTTCGTGCAGGCGATGGTGCAGAAGCTGACAACGTACGCGCTTGGCCGCCCAATTGGTTTCGGTGACCGAGCGGCAATCGAGTCCATTACGGCAGAGGTCCGGCAACACGGTGATGGGTTGAGGACGATGATCGATGCGATCGTTCGCAGCGATTTGTTTCAGAGTTTTGAAGATTGAGCGAGTTGGTCGGCGGCAGTTACAATCTGCGCAGGGAGAGACGATATGGGTGTCAATTTGAATTGCATCGATCGGCGACGTTTTCTGCGTGGTGGTGCCTACGCGCTGGCTCTGCCGATGTTCGGTTCGTTGTTCGCGCATGAGACTTGTGGTGATGAACCGGCGCCGAATCCGAAGCGATTGGCATGCTTCTATTTTCCGGATGGCGTGCCGATGCCGCTACCGGAAGATCCTGCCTATCACGACTGGGCTTGGTTTCCGCATGGAGCGGGTAGCGACTTCACGTTTACCAATGTGATGCAGCCGCTTGAATCGCTGAAGGCCGAGCTAACCGTGTTGTCGGGCTTCTCACATCCGCGCTCACGCAACGTCCACGGCCACAACAACGCCGATCAATTCCTCACCGCAGCCGCGACGGGCGGAGGTGATATGGACTACCACAACACGATTTCATTGGATCAGGAGTACGTCAAGCATGTGGGCGATCAAACACGTATCGCCTCGCTTGTTATGTCGACGGATGGTGGGGCAGGCACCGCCCGCGGCGCGCACACCATCTCGTTTGACCGACATGGACGGGCAATTCCCGCCGAGCACCGACCCAAGCAGATTTTCGACATGCTGTTTGTGAAAGCCAACGGCGATTCGGCACGGCGACTGGCACTTAGTCGCAGCGCATTGGATGAGATGCTTGTTGACGCGCGTGC
>JAGQPK010000075.1 GCA_020426755.1 Planctomycetales bacterium | reverse complement strand
ACTGGCGACCATCACCAGATTGATCGTCATCGAAACGCGAATAATCTGAATCAACGTCCGGCCCGGCCCTGGCGGCGCGACGTAGCCGCCGAAGATCCGCAGCAGTCGCATCACGAGAATAATAAACGCCGGACCGCTCACAAAGGCCGACGCCAAAAAGCGCGGGGCCAACAAGGCGGTGTTCCAGAACGGCCGACCACCTAAGCCGCAATATAGAAACGCCGTAACGGTCTGCGTTCCCACCGACCACAAAATTGAAAGAAACACGAACGGGACGTACCACGTTGGGTTCGGCCGGCGTCCGAGGTAATGGATGTACAACAGATATCCGACGATGTGCAAGTTGATGAGCAGATAACCGTTGAGCGCCACAATGTCCCAGGTCATCATCGAGATCGGCCAATTCGACCTGCCGATGAATGGAATCAAATGCCACGAGCGATCAGGTCGACCGATATCAACGGCGACAAACAGCGTGCACATGATGATCGCCGCAATCGCGACTGCCTGACCAATCAGGACCACTTGGTGCATCTCTTCGTCGTCATATAAGTAAGCCGGGATGACCATCATCACACTGCCAACGGCTAAGCCTTCACAGAAAGTGAAGTTGGCAATGTAAAGTCCCCAACTGACAAAGTCGGTCATGTTAGTGAGGATCATGCCCTCCGCGACTTGCCGCGCCCAGGCGTGGGCGCCGACCAGCGCGATCGCCGTTAGCATAATCATCCAGGCGTAAAAGTAGACCGAGCCTTCGGTTACCAGCCACAAGCCACGGCGCAGGAAGCCGAAGTACGACGGGAGCCGAATCATTTCGGACGAAGCAGCGTCAGGAATTCCGCGGTCGCTCATGTGGCTACTCGTTGAAGAAATAGAAGAACGCCGGCTTCGTGCCCAACTCCTCTTTCAGCACAAACACGCGTTTGTTCTTCAAGAGCCAACGTATTTCGGAGTCAGGGTCGAGCACATTGCCGAACACGCGGGCGCCGGTCGGGCAGGCTTCCAGGCAAGCGGGCAAGCGACCGCGACGTGTGCGATGGAGACAGTAGGTACACTTTTCCACGACACCAACAGGTCGAATTCGATTCCCCAGATAGCTCTGATCAGGATTCACTTCATCAGCGGGAATCTCTGCTTGTTTCCAGTTAAAGCGACGCGCATGATACGGACACGCCGCCTCGCAGTAGCGACACCCGATGCACCAGTTGTAGTCGACGACGACGATCCCGTCCTCTTCCTTCCAGGTCGCTTCCACCGGACAAGCGTCGACGCAGGGCGGATTGTCGCATTGTTGACACTGCACAGGCAGATAGAACTTGCCTTCCGCTGGCACCTCATGGTTGTACGTCAAGTTCCCGTGTCCCATGTCCATCGTGCCCTTGGTCATTTCCAGCACGCGGATGTAGGACTCATTCGTCGCCTTATCGTGATTGTTCTCGCGATTACAAGCTTCCACGCACTTGGCGTTACCGTTGCACAGACTCAGGTTGATCGCATAGACGAACTTCGTGCCCGGCAGCGGCCGATCATCGCCAATTGTCACGTCAGCGCCGTATTGCTGTTTCGCTTCCTGCTCGAGCCGCAACAGGACACGTTCCTTATCTTCCGCTGTCAGCTCTTGATAGTGTTGTTGAAAGAGTTCAGCGGGAGAGACACGAGTTACCAGCTCCTTGAGCGGCGACATGGCGCCGGCAAAGGCCGCGACACCCAGCGTTGCAAAGGCGCCTTTCACGGCGGTGCGACGTGAAATGACCGGCAATTCAGGTAACGGCTGAGGTTTATCTTGTGGATCAGTCACCCTAGTCCTCTTGCTCGTCACTGACGTCGTGGCCAGTCGATTCCTCGTGCGGATGAAGAAAACGATCGCGCGGTTTAAAGGTCGGTATCATGTGCGGGAACGCAGGCGCGTGCGGGTCGTGGCAGTCCACGCAATTGTTGCGCACCCGCTCACCACGACTCAAGTCCCAATATCCGATCATGCCACCATGCAGGCCCCGCGCATAGTCCTTGGCCTGCGCACCATGGCATTGTGCACAAAGATCCATGACATCCGGATAGGCGATCCGCTGCCCATCGGCCAAGCGGAGTGAGTCACTATCGTTAGGATTATGGCAGGCGTAGCAAGCAAGCTCGCCATGTGCGAACGTCATGTCGCGATGAAACTCTTTTAAGTCCTCGGCACGACGACGTTCACGATTGGGTGGTCGCACACTGTGACAGGTTGAACACGTCAATTTTCCGACACGCCCCAACGGGTCCGGTTGTTCGAGTTCAATAATTGGCGGGCCTTCCGGTCGTCGAATGACGACGGGATAAACTGTCGCAGGCGCGCTCTCAGCGGACTTAAGTGCGTCAGCGTCCCGCTGCTTCGGATTCCGCGCAGCGACTTCGGCTGCCACTGGGCGCGTCTCGTTGAATGTACGTTGCGTGGACTCGGCCACCGCAACGACAGCAGCAGCCGACTCGGTCGAGGCGGGGGCCGGATCAATCGGCGCCGGATCGACGGACGCTAATTCGGCCGATTCCGCGCTCTCACTCTCCGCCATGATGGCTTCCGCCGCCGGTTTTAGGTCATAAACAGGCCTGCGCGCGCCAGCCATATCGCGGATCATGTAAAACGAGATCAACGCGATCAGCACCAACCACCCGACGGTCCATGCGTTCGTAGAAGCTCGACGTCGTATCAGTTGAACATTGCACATCGAGTCAAGCCAATAAGGCATCAAGGCCTCGCGAAAACTTGCTGTTGTTCCGCATCTCTTCTTGGTTGACAGACTAACGTCCCGGCGTGGTAAAATCAAGTTTGTGTCCCCGATTCCGTTTATTGAAAACGTCTGAATCAGGATGAGAACTACTGTATCTTCGTGACATGCGAGCAGCATTATGCCAGTGAGTGGATGGGTCGTCACTTTGTCTGACCGTCCGGCATCACGCGCGGCAGCAATTCGTTGGATTGATCAAGAGCCGCGACTTGAACGCGGTGTGATATCTGGGCAGCGTATGGCGGTAGTTGCCGATACGACGCATGCAGCTGCGGACCGAGAACTCTGGTCCCAGCTTGAATCTTTGCCGGGTGTCGTCATGATTGAAGTCGCGTTCATCGGCTTCGAAGACGATGATGATTCCGACGACACGGCGGCTCCCACAGCGATATCGCTTCATCGGCCCGCCGATCGCTTGTTGCAAACCGAGCAAACAGAAAGCGCGTCCCATGGACCCTAAACGCCGCGCGTTTTTGAAGACCGCTGCGATGGCCGCAGCAACCTCCGCGGTAAATAGTCGCACCCAGGCACAACCACCGCTAGCGACCACCGCCACCGCAGCTCTGCCCCCATCCGCGGCAGACGGCGGAGGGCTGCAATGGCACAAGGCACCCTGCCGCTTTTGTGGTGTGGGTTGTCACGTTCAGGTGGGCGTGGACGAGGGCCGCGTGGTCGCAGTCGCCGGCGACCGGCACGCCGACGTTAGCAAGGGGCTACTCTGCGTCAAAGGTTATCACGTCGGCTCGATTCTCTACGGGTCCGATCGCTTAACTCAACCTCTCCTGCGTCAGGGTGACGAATTCGTCGAGATTTCGTGGCAGCAAGCGATTGACGTGATCGCCGAGCGAATCGCGCGGGCACCTGATCGATTTGCTTTTTACGGGTCTGGCCAGTGGACCATTGCCGAAGGCTACGCGGCCCAGAAGTTCATGAAGGGCGGGCTTGGCAATAATCACATCGACCCCAACGCCCGCCTGTGCATGGCGTCAGCGGTCACCGGATATCTGGCTACGTACGGCGTCGATGAGCCGGCCGGCACGTTTGACGACATCGATGCTTGCGATGTGCTGATTACCTGGGGCAATAATCCGGCCGAAAGCCACCCCGTCCTGTTCTCGCGCGCCATTGACCGGCCCGCTCACGGCGTCAAGGGACGAGCCCAAGCCGCTCGCGTCATCGATTTGGGCACGCGCCGCACGCGCACCAGTGAGTTAGCCAGCGAATTCATTTTGCTGAAGCCGCACGGTGACGTCGCCTTGGCACTCGGCATCATGCACCTGCTGATCAGCGAAAGCCGGTACGACCGCACCTTCGTCGAGCAGTTCTGCAACTTCCGCGCACTGCAAACCGAACAGCCGACATTGCAGGGCGAGCCGATCTCGTTTGCGGAGTTCTCACGCCGATTGCAAGCATACACGCCCGACCGCGTCGCCGAGCTATCTGGCGTTCCGGTGGAAAAGCTGCGTGAGCTGGCTGATCTATTCGCCGATCGCTCCGTACGTATCACGAGCGTATGGTGTATGGGCATGAATCAGCATACGCAGGGAACGGCCGTCAACTCGCTCGTTCACGGACTGCATCTGCTGAGCGGGCACTTCGGTCGGCCGGGCGATGCGCCGACGAGTCTCACAGGCCAACCCTCGGCCTGCGGCACCGTCCGTGAAGTCGGTACGCTCGCCCACGCGCTGCCCGGTGGACGTCTCGTCGCGAATGAAGAACATCGCGCCCAGTGCGAAGAGCTTTGGAATTTGCCGCAGGGTCGCATCAATCCCAAGCCGGGTTACGATACCTTACGCATGTTCGCACAGTTCGCTACGCCGTCCAGCGAAGGTGGTGACATCGATACGCTGTTCGTCCAAGTCACGAACCCCGCGCAGTCGCTGCCGAACATCAATCGACTCATGCCGACAGAGCGGCCGATGGACAAATTCTTGATCGTCGCCGACGTCTATCCCACCGCCACGACACAAATTGCCGATCTCGTGCTGCCCGCATCCATGTGGGTCGAAAAGAACGGTATGTTTGGCAACTCGGAACGGCGTACGCAACAGTGGTTCAAAATGATCGATCCACCGGGCGACGCGCGCGATGACTGCTGGATGACAATCGCCATCGCGCACCGGTTGTTCGAACTGGGATACGAAGGGATGCGCGATCGAAACGGCGAATTCATTTTTGCCGTTAAAGATGGCGATGGCCAGACAGTGCCGGTGTGGGAATGGGAACACTACTACGACACGAACGTCGATAAGGCACTGTTCGAGGAGTATCGCCGCTTCTCGTTACTTAAGCACAAGAACCTGGCGCCGTACGAAGAATACGTGAGTGCGCGCGGGCTGCGCTGGCCAGTCGTACAAGACCCAGATGGATCATGGCGCGAAACCAAATTGCGTTTTGTCGCAGGCGAAGATCCGTTCGTTAAGGGCGATAAGCGTCTCGATTTCTATCATTCGACCACGCAGGACGGTCGTGCGCAGATTTGGTTCCACGATTACGAAGCCCCTGCCGAAATGCCGGACGAAGAATACCCGCTTTGGCTATCTACCGGCCGAGTGCTTGAGCAATGGCATACCGGTTCGATGACGAATCGAGTGCCGCAACTCCATACCGCGATGCCGATCGGTTACGTCGAGGTGAATCCGTCTGACGCGGAAGCGCTCAACCTGCGATCGGGCGAGCTAGTTGTCGTGGAGTCGCGGCGTGGGGCCGTCGAGTTACCGGTTTGGATCCAAGGGCGCGGCACGCCGCCGCCAGGCAGCGTCTTCGCGCCGTTCTTTGACCAGTCACGGCTGATCAATCGCGTGACGATCGACGCGCGCGATCCGTTTTCCAAACAACCTGACTACAAGAAATGTGCGGTACGGATCCGTCGCCGTCGTGATGGGGAGACGTTCGAGTGAACACGACAACGTCTGGAAAGGGTGAACGGGCTGCCGCATTGTTGCTATTCAGTGTCAGTGCAGTGGCCATTTTAGGTGTGGTGATTGGAGTCCGCCGTTCGCCGCTCGATGCGGACGCGCCGCAGGGAGTCGCTCCGTCACTAACAGCCAGTCCGGCTCACGCAACCGTCGAGGCCAACGGCGTCGGACCGGCCAAGACTTATACGCAGATGAGAATAAGTGAAACCGGCCCTACGGCGAGTTGGGAACCGCACTGGGATCAGCTCACTGCAGAATTTGATTTCCGACATTGCACAACTTGCCATGATCCCCACACTGCGAAGGTCCAACCTAGCCAACTCGCCAAACAAGCGTCGCTGGCAGCCCGCGCCGAGCGCCGAGCATTCAACGGCGCGCCGCCAGTCGTCCCCCACGCCATCGAACTGACGAACGACGCGGCCTGCTTCGGTTGTCACAGTCGAGGCGTGCAACTGGGTGAACGGATTGCCAACCCGTTGTCACATGAGTTTCTGCCCAACTGTTTGCAATGCCATGCGGCACCGACGCCACCGCCATTTGCGGAGACCGTCGTTGCGGTCGCCAACAATTTCCAAGGGTTGGCTGCTCCGCTGGGCGGGGCGCGAGCATACGCCGGCGCTCCGCCGGTCATTCCGCATTCTACTTGGATGCGCGAGCAATGCCTTTCCTGCCATGGTGGAAACAACGGTTGGCCCGGCCTGGAAGTCTCACACCGTTGGCGGGCGAATTGCCTCCAATGTCACGCCTCGACCTCACCACTCGATCAGGTTGCGCCGCTGCCTGACGCGTTCGCGGCATCAACAACGGAAGCGACGCGATGACTGGATCATCGCAGCAGCCTGCGCGCCGATCTGGCGGGATCTCTCGTCGCGATTTTTTTCTGGGACGACTCGGCTTCGGTGGTACAAATCGAGCCGAACGCGCAGGCGGTGCGTCAAGTAGACCCAACCGACGCGGACGCCTCGCGCCGGCCCCCATGCGTTACCCGCAGAACAAGCAAGATGTTGAGGCAGGAAATCCCGTCGCGCCAGAACTATCAACGGCGGCGCCAGCGGTGACGACGAGCGGCAGCAATGCGATGCCTGATCCCGCAGCGACCGCTGGCGCTGAATTGCGAGCCCGTAGCGCAGCACGGCGACGAACCATTCCCGTATTGCGTCCGCCCGGAGCCATCGAAGAGTCGCTTTTCTTGGCAGGCTGCACGCGTTGCGAAGATTGCATAGCTGCCTGTCCCCACGGCGCGATCGTCCACGCGCCACTCCAATTGCGTGAAGCTGCCGGGACACCGATGATCGATGCCGATCGACAACCGTGTCTGATGTGCGCCGATTTTCCGTGCATTGCCGCTTGCGAACCCAGCGTGTTGACGCGTCGCGTTCCGCCAGTGATGGGAACCGCCCGCATCGTGGCGCAACTGTGCGTCGCTCATCACGGGCAGAATTGCACACGTTGCCTAGACGACTGTCCGGTCGACAACGCGATTCAAATGCAATCCGGCAAACCGGTCGTCGACGAAGGCACCTGTACCGGTTGTGGCGTATGTCGATCGGTTTGTCCCGCGCCTGGCAATGCGATTCTCCTGATGCCCGTGTTCGTACGCCCCCAACCCTGTTGAGTAAGCTTGGAATTGTACGGTGAGTCACATCAGCGCCGCGGATCGGATTTGGGTAACAGGCCATCGCGGTCTTTTGGGCAGCGCCGTCGTCCGACGTCTCAAGCAAACGAACGCGAGCATCCTCACCTGCGACCGGCAAACGCTCGATGTTCGCGATGTGGCCAGCGTCGCACGTTGGGTTGGCGAGCATCGTCCGACGCAGATTATTCATTGTGCCGGCACTGTGGGTGGAATTTGGGCGAACAGCCAGCGGCCCGTCGACTTCTTCAACGACAACTGCTTGATGCATATCAGCGTGCTCAGCGCCGCTCATCGTCATCAAGTGCAGAAGCTACTCTACGTCGGTAGCTCCTGCATCTACCCCCGTGAATGCCCGCAGCCAATTCGCGAAGAGTATCTGCTGACCGACAGTTTGGAGCCAACTAACGCCGCGTATGCACTCGCGAAGATCTCAGGTGTCATGTCCTGCCAGTTCTATCGCGAGCAACACGGCTGCAATTTCATCTCGGCAATGCCAACTAATCTTTACGGCCCCAACGACAATTTTGACCTGAAGACTTCGCACGTCTTGCCGGCACTCATCAGGCGCTTCCATGAGGCCAAACTGCAAGGCGACTCCGAGGTCGTCGTATGGGGCAGCGGGCGACCGCGCCGCGAGTTCATGCATGTGGACGACCTGGCTGACGCGTGCCTGTTCTTGCTGCAGAATTACGACGACGGCCGGCCAATCAACGTCGGTACGGGAATTGATCTGACCATCGCCGAGCTGGCGGATCTCGTCCGCTACATCGTGTATCCCGAAGTTCACGTCCGCTTCGACAGCACGAAACCGGATGGGACACTTCGCAAAGTTTTAGACGTAAGCCGCATTCACGAACTGGGCTGGTCCCATACAATTGAGCTGCAGCGTGGACTGCGCCAAACTTACGACTGGTTCGCAGCGCATTATCAGGCCGGTGACATTCGCTTGGGAACGGTAACGCCCTCGTAGTACACAGCATTACGACAAACTGAGTTGCGAACAACGCACGCTTAATCTGCCAGGACCTATTGCTGAAATGAACGTGTCTGATCCGAAACATCGAAACCCCTTCGGCCACATCCCGCGCAACGGCAAGCGAGCGTTGATCACCGGCATTACAGGACAGGACGGATCCTATCTCGCGGAGCTCTTGTTGAGCAAAGGCTATGAAGTTTGGGGAGTGATTCGGCGGTCATCGAGTTTCAGCACAGGTCGCATTGACCACGTCTATCAGGATCCATTCGAAGGCGACGTGCGGCTACGTCTCTGTTATGGGGATCTCAGCGACGTCGGTTCGATCAATGCCGTGGTACAGGAGTCGATGCCGCACGAGGTGTACAATCTCGGAGCTCAATCCCACGTCAAAGTCTCTTTTGATGTGCCGGCCTATACGTCGGAAGTTACCGGCATGGGCACGCTGCACGTGTTGGAAGCTTTGCGTAACCGTTGCCCGCAGGCCCGCTTCTATCAAGCCAGCTCATCGGAGCTGTACGGCAAGACCGCCGAAGCTCCTCAGAGTGAGAAGACACCGTTCTATCCGCGCAGCCCGTACGCCTGTGCAAAAGCGTTTGCGTTTTATATCACACGCAATTATCGCGAATCGTACGGTATGTTCGCAGTTAACGGCATTCTCTTCAATCATGAATCACCGCGCCGCGGAATGACATTTGTCACGCGCAAGATCACACGCGGCGTCGCAGCCATCCGCCACGGCATACAGGATTGTCTGCACTTGGGAAATTTGGATGCCAAGCGCGACTGGGGTTTTGCCGGCGATTACGTCGAGGCGATGTGGCGGATGCTGCAGGCAGACGAACCCCTGGACTTCGTAATTGCCACCGGACGTGTGCATTCGGTGCGTGAGTTTTGCGAAATCGCGTTCGACTACCTAGGCATGCCAGTTCGTTGGCAAGGGCAAGGTGTCGACGAAGTGGGCATCACGCCCGATGGTGCCGTGCGTGTGCGCGTCGACCCGCGTTACTTCCGACCTGCCGAGGTTGATTTTTTGCAGGGTGACGCGACCTTGGCAAAAGAGAGATTGGGTTGGAAACCGACCGTCGCGCTGCCGGATCTCGTTCGGATGATGGTCGACGCCGACATGTCGATCATCGAAAACCAACACGATCCGGAAGTGCGTCGCGCAATCTTTGCGACTTCCTTCGACAACGGATAGTGTGTTGCCGGGTTTAGAATTATCACATAGTTCGCGACGCGACGTTGCTTTAACTGCGAATCAATGTACTCGGCTTAGCAGAATCTAGAATTCGCGCGATCAGCGGCAGCAGTTGCTTCTTGCGACTGACGATTCCGGCAAGTTCATACAGATGTCGATCGACGCGCGGATAGTTGATCTCGTCCCAACCATCCGGCTCACGCGACATCAGCAACATGCTGCTGTTCGTCGCAATGTCGGTAATCATCAATGCAGAGAAGTCCAGGCGGCGGTTGGTTGTCAGTTCTTGGAGGGCTGTCTGCAACTCGTCCTTGCGTTTCCAAAAGAGATCGAAGCCAATCTCCTCGATCTGTGAAATTGAAAACCGTCGACCGTGTTCCGTAAACTCTTTGCAGTCTTCGAGAACGACTTGTCCCGAGGAACAAGTCCGTAGTGCGGATCCGATCTCGAAAAACTCTTGTGCGAACTCTTCCAAGTTTCCGGACCAAATCTGGCTCAACCAAGCCAGCGCGTCGCGGTCAACATCGGTCGTGGTGGGCGATCGGAGAAACAGCGTATCGGAAATGATTCCGGAGGCCATGCAGAGCGCGATTTCCGGCTGCGGCGTGATGCCGGCCGCGCGGAATTGCCGCGCGACCAACGTGCAAGTCGAGCCAACCGGCTCATTGATAAATCGAATCGGTTGCTGCGAACGGAGCGTCCCGCCCAGTCGATGGTGGTCCAAAACTTCCAAGATATCCGCATTCTCGGCGCCGGCCACAGCCTGAGTGAACTCGTTGTGATCGACCAGAATGAGCTGTGGCTTGGGCGGATTGTTCACATCCGACTTGGACAATACACCAACCAAACGGCCTTCGTCATCCAGCACGGGAAACATGAATTGCCGGGCCCGTTGAATTGTCGGTCGCGCTTCCTCGACAAGCTGCTTGTTCGACACCGTGATAAAGTCACGCAAGATGGCCGAGTCAATCGAACGGGCACTCTTAATTCGAAGCACCGTCGTCGCCGTATCGTGCGGACTATTGATGACAGTCACGTT
Organism: Planctomycetales bacterium; assembly: GCA_020426755.1. GTDB lineage: Bacteria > Planctomycetota > Planctomycetia > Pirellulales > Pirellulaceae > JAGQPK01. The sequence goes on along the minus strand of JAGQPK010000075.1, from coordinate 1,621 downwards.
GTTGGCTTCCGCCAGACGCAATAAACCAGGCGACAACTGATAGCCGCCGGTCACCACCAGGCCACGCACGCTATGTTCCAAGGCCGGTACCTGAATCGTGGGACGATCGCCACTGACCACCAGCAACTGCTCGGCCGGATAGCGATGCAACCGCTCGGTAAATCCACCCGAGCTCATCGCACCAACCATCACGATCATCGTTTCGCGACGATCGATTTCGACTTGATTCTGATATTGCCCGCCTACCGCCGAACAAATTTTTTCCAGCGAACTGTGAACTTGCCGCGAGTGGATCGGATCGTGGTCGTCCACATGGAAGACCAGTTCCAGCAAGTCGGGCAGCGACAGGATTCCGGTCAAATGCCCTTGGCGGGAGAGAATCGGAATCGCGCGCAGCTTATGCTGGCTCATCCGTTGGTAAACTTCGAAGAAAACGTCTTCATCGCAGGCCGTCACCACATCGCGGCACGATACGTCCTCAATCTCGGGCCTCACGTCCATCATAATGCGAGGCTGCTCGACACCCGCCTTCTCCAGAGCAAACTCGGTGCGAGCGTTCGGTGGTCCGCAGCAGGCCGCCACCGCGTCAGGTCGGGTGGTTCGGCGTAACAAGTCTGCATAGGCAATGGCGGAACATATCGCATCCGTATCGGGGTTGCGATGGCCAAATACGTAAACGGTCATGTGAGTACTTTGCTTCAGTCGATGGTTTGAGCATCCGCCGGACGCCTCGATTTCGCATTCTACAACGGTTTGTCGAATCGTCCCAGTGAGGCATCACGCGTCCGGGGCACGAGCAAGTTTGTCGACTTCGCCCGAAAATCGAAGCGAATCGTTGTATCGGCGTTAAGACCGGATAAACTAGCTGCCGAAATGGAGGGTCCCCTCGGCGTCGGGGGAGACCCGGGTTGTTGGGCGTCCTACGCTCACCGGCATCTGATTCTTCTGCAAAGGACATGGATTATGAAAAAGGCTATCTGCGTCGCTCTTGCGCTGGCTGCCATCCTCGGCGCCTCGGTTGCAACTGCCCAAATCAAAAAGGGCAAGACTCGAATCCTGACGACAAAGCAACTGATGGGCGGGTTAGTGCAACCGCATTGCAAGGCACTCGGCGATGGTCTGAAGGAAGCCCCCGCAGACGACGACGCTTGGGCCGCTCTGGCAACCCACGCGGCATTGCTCAATGAAACTAGCTACCTACTCATGGACGACGGCCGCTGCCCGGATGCCACCTGGGCCGATGCCTCAAAAATCCTGGGCGAAGGTAGCGCGGAACTCTATGCCAAGATCGAAGCCAAAGATGCCGAAGGAGCACAAGCTGCTTTCAAGGCCATGACCCAATCGTGCGGGACCTGTCATAAAGCACACAAGAAATAGCAGAGTCATTTCGCGCTCGTGCTCGTGCTCGGCAAACGAGATCCCAGTGCCGCCACTGGGCCCAGAACTTTAGCGAGTTCGAGTACGAGTGCCGCATTGCGGAGTACGAGTACGACGTCGGAAAAACGCAATCGCTATAGTTCGATTCGTACTCGTACTCGAAAAACGACAACCCAGTGCCGCCACCGGGCCTGGGACTTTAGCGAGTTCGAGTACGAGTGCCTCGTTGCTGACTACGAGTACG
>JAGQPK010000759.1 GCA_020426755.1 Planctomycetales bacterium | reverse complement strand
TCCGTCGGTCCGCGCGGGGGTGGCGTCTGCGGCCGGTTCTGCAGCCGCATCGTTTGTTGTCGCATCTCCCGCGTTGATCTCCGCATCCACTGTCGGCAGATCCGAAGTGTCGGTGGCACCGGTTGTCGCCGACGTGGCGGAAGAACTCGCCCCCGTTAGCGACTTCGGTGGCGTGTAGTTCAGACGATGCGTTTGCAGCATCAGTTCGCCGTTGGGTGATCGGAACTCATCCATGATCGCTTGCTGCACGCGTTCGATGGCAGAACCGATTTGTTCTTGCGTTGCGTCGCTTACCGACATATTGGGCAGAGACGTATCAATTCGATAAATGCGTTCGTTACGCTGCTCCGATTTGATTTGCGTAACGGACACGTCCTGCGCGATGCCATCTTCACGAAGCCGTTCCACGCGTGTGCGGACGTCGGCAATCGACATGGGTTCCTTGAGCAACATTTGCACTGAGGTACCACCCAGGAAGTCGATGTCAAAGATACGACGATTCCGCACGCCCACGGCGATCAGACTGATTAAGATCAAGAGTGCGGAGAACCCGATACAGACGTGACGCTTCTTGAACAGGTCCCAGTCAGTCTGGGCGAACCAGTTCATCATGTTGACCTTCTTCATCCGCGTGACCTTTTCGCTCACATCAAAGATGAAGCGTGAAAAGAAGATCGCAGAAAACATCGTCATGAGGATGCCGAGGATCAACGCGACAGCGAACGCTTTGAGTTGCTCAGTGCCGATCGCATAAAGCACGATCGCGGTGATCAACGTCGTCAAGTTCGCGTCGACGATAGTGCGGGTAGCGCGATCGAAGCCGTTGCGAATGGCCATTCGCACCGCGGCACCGTTCGTCTGCTCCTCACGAATACGCTCATAAATCAGCACGCTGGCATCGACCGCCATACCGACCGTCAACACCAAGGCGGCCATACCCGGCAGCGAGAAGGCCGCGCCGACGAAGATCATCAAGGCCAGGATCAAGCCCAAGTTAAGAATCAACGCCAAACACGAAACCACGCCGGCATACATGTAGTAGATGACCATGAAGACCATCACCACAACGATGGAGACGGCGATGGCGATCTTGCCTTCGCGAATCGTATCATTGCCCAACAACGGGCTGATTTCGCTCTGACTAACGGGTTCCTGCTTGAGCACGGCAGGCAGTCGGCCAGCCCGCAGCACGTTGACCAGCATGTCGACTTCTTCGTCGGAAAACTGACCTTCAATGACACCGCTCGACGTAATCGTCGAATTGATGCGAGGTGCGGAGATCAATTCGCCATCCATCACGATACCGAGCAGCGAATAGTGATTCGCGGTGACGTCAGGCAAGTTTGCTTCGGTCAGCGCACCCATCTTGGCCGCACCGGCAACTTCCATATCAAAGAAGACAGCGGGCGAAAGGTCCTGATAGCCTTTACGCACAGTGCGCAAGTCGCTGCCTTGCAGGCTGAGGTTGGGGTCGACCACCATCAGCACTTCCTTGCGGCCGCGAACGACACGCGATTTGGAATCGAACGGATCAACGCGATAAGGAGACTCGCCCTCTTTCGCTCGTTCATTCAGCGACAGCTTTGCCCATTGGCCAACCACCTGGCCAGATGCGTCACGGACTTCGTACTGACCGACCTGTTCGGGCTCGTCTGCCAAACTCCAGATGTGGCTGTGATCACGTCGATTGGCGACGAGCTGAAACTTCAGAAAGCCACCGGTCGTGATCAGTTCCTTGATCCGGTCAACCTCTTTGCTGACCACATCGGGAATGATGATTTCTACTTGGTGCGGGCCGTTGGGGCGGACAACAATCTCTTGTAAGCCGCCGGGATTGATCCGGCGCGAGAGCCCTTGAATGAGCCCTGGCATATCCACCGTCAGATCACCTGACGTGTCTCCATCCGCTTTCTCGGCGGCGTTCTGTTGCGTGAGCGCCTTGTCGATCTCGTAGATCAAGATCACGCCACCTTTGAGATCGATGCCCTGCTTCGGTGGCCAGCCGTAGTACAAGATCATCGCGGCGATGCCAATTACGGCGACCAGTAAGCTGGCCTTCCAGCCGCTTTCAGGCATTCGCAACGACTTGGCCACGTAACGGCCAGCCAACATTGCCACGACGGCAATTGCCAATAGCAGTAAGGGAACTAGATACCCATCCATCTTTATTTCGTCCTAACCCAATAATGATCCGTTTGTGCGTGACGAAGGTCGCAGTGGCGTTTGCCGCACTGCAGACTATTCGACCTTGGCGTCTCCCGCGTCTGTCTCAGACAGAATGCGTGAGATCGAGCTGCGGAGAATTCGAATTCGCGTATTGTTGCCTTCGTCGATTTTCAGCAACACTTCATCGCTGCCAGGATTGACCTGGGCGATCGTCCCAAAAATGCCACTCGCCGTGAGAACGCGATCGTTCTTCTTAAGCGTCTGCAGCATCGAAAGATGTTCGGCTTGCTTTCGACGTTCGGGACGAACAAGCAACAGATAGAACAGTACCGCGATCATGATGAACGGCAGGAACGAGATCGGGCTGCCTCCGGCCGGCGGTTGTGGTACGCCGTCCTGTGCAAACAAACAGATTGATTCCAACACGGGTTTCATCACTCGCTAGATTTGACGTCGAAACAGAGTCGCCCACACGGGACCAGCAACTCGCACCATCGACGACCGTTGCACCGCATCCCGCGCCCACCCAACCTCATCGCAGGCCTGCGTTCACCAATGAAACGCGGGCTCTCCCGCAACGCTGCGTGCCCCAGTCACACACAGACGTCCAGAATGCGCCGCCCTAGAACTCACCGGCCAGCCCTACCAAGAGATTGGGTCGTCTATGTTAAACCCTTGCAGGACAACGGGCAATACGCAATTGCCAGCTCCGCGCTCACTCACTCGACCGCTGCTCCCCAGCTTGCCACATCGCCAACCGTTCGCGATAGAACGATTCGAACTGCCCCGCTTCAATCGCCGTCCGCGCCCGAGCGAGGAGGCGCTGATAGTAGGTCAAGTTGTGAATGGAAACAAGAATCGGCCCCAGCATCTCCTGGGCGACGAACAAATGCCGGAGGTAGCCGCGGCTGCGCTGGCAGGCAATGCACGAACAATCTTCGTCGAGCGGCCGCGTGTCCGCCGCGTGCACCCGATTTCGCAGGCGAACGGAACCGCGGTCGGTAAAGGCCAGGGCATTGCGGCCATTT
>JAGQPK010000758.1 GCA_020426755.1 Planctomycetales bacterium | reverse complement strand
CCAAGCGGACCATTGCGCCGGTGGTCAGCATGTTGAGCACCAGCTTGGTCGCGGTGCCGGCTTTGAGTCGCGTCGAGCCACTAACGATTTCGGGTCCGACCACGGGCGTGATCATCAGGTCTGCGACGGACTCGACTTCCGAGCCGCGATTGCAGACAAGACCGATCGCATAGGCACCTTGTTCACGTGCGTACTGTAGCGCCGCGATGACATAGGGCGTGCGGCCGCTGGTGGCAATGCCGACCACGACGTCGCGATGATCGACGTTACGCTGCGCTAAATCACGCACAGCATCCTCTGGACGATCCTCGGCACCTTCCGCAGCGCGGATCAACGCGGATTCGCCACCGGCGATGATACCGACGACCTGACGAGGATCTGTATTGAAGGTAGGCGGACATTCGGAGGCATCCAGCACGCCCAAGCGACCGCTGGTGCCCGCGCCGACATACACTAGGCGACCGCCGTCGCGCAGCCTGGCAGTGATCACATCGATTGCCGTGGCAATGGAGGCCGCTTCTTGCTCGACCGCTCGCGGAACCGACTGGTCCTCGCGATTCATCAGTTGAACAATTTCGAGCGCCGAAAGCTGATCGAGCTGCTCGCTGGCGGGATTTCTCGCTTCTGTTGTCAATTTTTCTAGCATGGCTCGATTGTGACACCGAGTCGATTCGGAAACAATGGACCCATTCACTAAATGGCCGAGCAAGATCATGTTCGCTCATGCCCAGTAAGGCGTTAATCGCATCACGATGATGCGAAGGCACGCAGAGATTATGTGAAGACTCAACCACCTGTTTGTGAATGGGCTTTTGCTTTTACCTCATGCGGATGTCGGCGATTGCGTGACGTCGTGGTGAAAGAATCGTGGTGAAAGAATCGTGGTGAATTGAACAGAGCCGCGCGAGACTATTTTCGTGGCGAGATTGAGGGAAGAAAACGATGCAGTATGGCCCGCTTCAGATGCAAGCCCCCGGGATTTCACGCCTGGCGAAACGATATGCGACCGTGTTGGTTCTGTACGCTGTGGTGCTCGTCGGACAGTCGGCCGTCGTGCAAGCGGCGCCGCCCAAATTGCCACTAACGACGCCCGAAAGTGTGGGGCTGCGCAGTGAACGATTGGCGCAAATCGACTCGATCGTCGCAGAAGGTTTGGCTGCCGATCGCATGCCCGGTTGTGTGATTGCGATCGGACGGCGTGGACAACTGGCGATGTTGAAGGCCTATGGCAATCGGCAAACCGAGCCAACGACGCTGCCGATGACGGTCGACACGGTGTTTGATATGGCGTCGATCACGAAGCCCGTGGCGACGGGAACGAGCGTGATGATGTTGCTGGAACAAGGCAAGCTACGTTTGCGTGAGCCCGTCACGACCTACTTTCCCAATTTCGGTTCGCACGGCAAGGATTCGATCAAGCTGACGCATCTATTGACTCATCACAGCGGCCTGATCGCTGACAACGCGTTGTCAGACTACGACGGTGATCGCGCCAATTCGTGGAAGAACATCGAGGCGCTCGAACTCTCCGTACAAGTCGCATCAAAGTTTGTGTACTCGGACGTGGGCTTCATTGTCTTGGGCGAACTTGTGCAGCAAGTCAGTGGTCAGAACGTGCACGAGTTCACGCAACAGCATCTGTTTCAGCCGCTGGGAATGACCGAGACGGGTTACTTGCCGGCGGCGGAACTTAAGGCACGATGTGCGCCGACCGAACAGCGCGACGGTCAATGGCTGCAGGGCGTTGTACACGATCCGCGTGCGGCGCGAATGGACGGCATCGCCGGTCATGCCGGCCTGTTTTCTACGGCGGCAGACCTGGCCGTCTATGCCCAAATGATGTTGCAGGGCGGCAGCTACCATGGCGTGCGAGTGTTGAGCCCCAGCACCGTGGAACTGATGACGTCTGCTTACGAGGTCTCGGGTAACGTGCGCGGGTTAAGCTGGGATAAGAACAGCGTTTACTCGAGCAATCGCGGCGAGAATTTTTCTGCGCGGGCATTTGGGCACGGCGGTTTTACGGGCACCGTATTGTGGATCGATCCGGAGCTCGACCTGTTTTTCATCTTTCTTTCGAATCGCGTGCATCCCAACGGCAAAGGAAATGTCAATTCGTTAGCGGGACGAATCGCAACGGTCGCGGCGGCAGCGATCGATCCGTTGCTCGATGCGACCCCGACTCGCACGACGCACGCGTTGAGCCTGGAATTCGAGCAGGCCTTGAATGCGGCCTTGTCGGACGCGAGCGAAAAGGCCGCGATCGCGGCTGGTGAGCAACCTGCCGAACCAAAGATGCGCAGCGAGGTGCTGTGCGGCATCGACGTCCTGCAACGGGAGGGCTTTCAGCGATTGGCAGGCAAGCGAGTGGGGTTGATCACAAATCATACGGGAATCAACCGTAACGGGGTCCGCACGATTGACTTGCTGCAGGATGCTCCGAGTGTCAACTTGGTGGCACTCTTCAGTCCAGAACATGGCTTAGCTGGCAAACTGGATGTGGCCAAGATCGGCGACACAGACGATGCTGGCTCTGGGCTGCATGTCTACAGCTTGTACGGCGAATCACGCCAGCCGACGGCTGAGCAATTGGCTGAGGTGGATACCCTGGTATTCGACATTCAAGATATCGGGACACGATACTATACGTACGTTTCGACGATGCGATTGGCGATGGAAGCGGCGGCCGAGCACGGCAAATCGTTTGTCGTCTTGGATCGGCCCAACCCGATCAACGGCGTCGATGTCGATGGTCCGATGTTGGATCCTGGCCGCGAATCATTTGTGGCATCGCATCGCTTACCCGTGCGACATGGGATGACCATCGGTGAGTTAGCGAAGATGTTTGTTGCGGAATTGAAGTTGGAAATCGACTTGCAGGTCGTGGCCGTGGAAGGCTGGCAGCGCGCGGATGTGCTGGATCTGACTGGTTTGCCCTGGGTTAATCCTTCACCGAACATCCGCTGCCTCAATCAAGCCATCCTTTATCCTGGCATCGGCTTGCTGGAAACGACGAATCTTTCGGTCGGCCGCGGCACCGATACGCCGTTCGAACGATTTGGCGCTCCCTGGATCAATGCGGTCGAGCTTGCGATGCGACTCAACGCCCAGAATCTGGCTGGGATTCGTTTCACACCAATTCGATTCAGTCCCGAGACCAGCGTGTTTGCGAATCAGGAGTGTCAAGGAGTCCAACT
>JAGQPK010000757.1 GCA_020426755.1 Planctomycetales bacterium | reverse complement strand
CAAGGATTTCGCGGTTGGCTTGGGCGCCTTCTCCCAGGCCGGTTTCGCGACGCACTATGACATGAACGGCCCGGCGCCGTTTACCGGACCGCGCGTTTATAAGTCGGTCGGTGCCATGATGCGTATCTTACCAGGCGTGTCGGTCGCGCTGACGGATCGCTTGTCGGTGGGAGCCACCTTGGGGGTCGCGGTTAGCCAAACAGAACTGGAAGGCCCCTATTTCACACAAGCGCTGACACCTTTCCGAGGGACGCCGACGCTCCTCGATCTGCAAGCAACGGGAGCCGGTCTGAGTTGGTCCGTCGGTGCGCAGTATCAATATGACGAACGCACAACCGTCGGCTTCCTGTACCAAGGAAAGACCGAAATCGATGCGGATGGTTCGGCGCGACTGACACACCCGGTGCTGGGCGAGTCGGCGTATGATCTCAAACTGAATACGAGCTGGCCCAGTACGCTCGGACTGGGTGTCGCACACGAACTAACCCCTGTCACGACCGTCGCTCTCGACTTGTTGTGGATTCGCTGGTCGGACGCGATGGATGGTTACGGCATGTCGCTGACAGCCCCCACCAATCCGGTATTCTTGAATGTCTTGGGACCTCAGCTTCCCGAACGGTTTCCCCTCGAGTGGCGAGATAGCCTGTCCGTTCGCACCGGACTTCAACGGCGATTCTGCAACGGCAGCACCTTGCGGCTAGGGTACGTGTACCACCGCAATCCGATACCCGATGCGACTCTCACGCCCTTCATTCAGTCGACTGTCGAACACACCGTCTCCGCCGGCTACGGTTGGCAAAGAGGCAACTACTTCGTCGACCTGGGCTATCAATTCATGTTTGGTCCCGAGAATACAGTGCAGCAAAGCAACTTCGTCGGAGGTGACTTCGACGGGTCGACATCCCACGCCGCTGCCCACTGGTTGCTGACGAGCATCGGACGACGCTACTAATCGACCGACCGTCATCGTGCTTGGCTTCTCCCGAACACCAAGTTTGCTGAAAGGCGATTGCCGTGGTTCTCGCGCATGGTGGACTGACTAAGTCAAACCGACGCGAGCGAGCTACGGCGAAATGAATTACCGCTCATGATCACGCACGGTCATTTCGTCCTGCGAGATGTCGTAGGCAGTTGATCGTGGTGCCCTCTTTGGGGTACAGCGTACGTTGACGCGGTGGCCTATAGCGGCCGTTTCACCCAGTTTCTTGGCGAGTTCAGCGCAGATTTATTTGTGTCAATCTAAACTTCGAGCACACCTTGTCTCATCACTAGCACGTTCCATGTGTCGCAGGGCGCCCAAGCAAGGCCCGATTCCACGAGCCAGCAATGTTCAATTGGACAACACGAACTGACCAACTAAGTGGTGTTTTCGTTGAATCAACGAACATCGAAGAGTTGCGTGCACGTCGCGTGTGGCGTCTGGTTATCGTGCTGTGGCTGACATGGATCTTTTTCACGTGCTTCTTTTGGAGCCGTGGCTACCACCGAGCGACGCAAGTCTGCGCGATCGACTCGGTTCTGCATCTCGTGATTCTGTGGTCCTTGTGGAACTGCAAGAACTATCGAGATGTCATGAATATCAATCTGGCAGCCAGTGGCGTTGGACTGTTCTTCGTTTCGACGAGCGATCCAGCGCTAGCGAACATCATGTACTTCTTTCCAGTCGCGATTCTCGTAGCGTCACAACTGCTCGGGATCGGATCGGCCTTTCTCTGGTTCATGGTTAATCTGGTTGGGTTCGGTGCCTACTTCGTACAGACCGGCGGAATCTTCAGCGCGTTGGGAAGTTCGGTCTACGACGAATTGGTGGTGATCGTCGCAGTCGCTTCGTGCGTGTTCTTTTGCTGCCATCAGGGCGAGGAATACTACAAAGAGCGGACCAGAAACTTGGTCGAGTTGAGTGAGAACCTCAAACAGAAAAGCGATACACTACACGAACTGGCCACGACCGATGCACTCACTGGGCTGATCAATCGGCTCCAGTTTCAAGAGCGACTCAGAGAGGCCGTGCAGTTTGCTGTCGAGCATTCCCAAGAGATGGCACTCTTCCTGGTCGATATGGACGGCTTCAAGGAGATCAACGATACACTCGGCCATCCCACGGGCGACGATGCACTCGTGGAAATAGCCACACGACTGCGGGCTGAGTTTGGTGATTGTGCGGATGTTGCTCGGCTGGGCGGCGACGAGTTCTGTCTGATCCTACCGGACGTCAAGGACGACACTCACGCAGCAGCCTTTGCTGACAAGGTCTGCAAACTACTCACGCGACGCTACATCCTGGAACAGGCGGAGTTTCCTTTGGGCGCAAGCGTGGGTTATGCCATCTGCCCACGGCATGCCAGGTGTGATGCCGAGCTGTTGTCGTACGCGGATACCGCCATGTTTCACGCCAAGGAGAAACGGCTGGGTTACGCGTGCTACGACGTGGAGATGACCAACCGCTTGGTCGAGTATCGCTCGCTGCAGGAAAAGCTATCGCGGGCGCTGGAGCGCAACGAGTTCTTCCTTGTCTACCAACCTCAGGTGAACTTGCACACGGGCAAAGTCATCGGTGTCGAGGCATTACTGCGTTGGCGCCACGACGGCGTGTTGTTCCCACCCACGACGTTTGTGCCGCTTCTCGAACAGAGTCGTGAGATCAAGTCGGTGGGTCGCTGGATCATTCGAGAATCATGTCGACAACTCTCCGAGTGGCATGCAGCCGGCTATGACGTCGAGGTTTCCATCAACGTGAGTGCCGTGCAATTCAAGGATGATGATTTCTGCCAATGCATCGCGTCGGCCGTGGAAGAGTATCGGATCGATCCAGACAAGCTCGATTTCGAGATCACGGAAGGGCTACTGGTTGATGACGTGGCAGAAGCCATTGAGAAGCTGCATAAAATCAAGAACATGGGAGCCAGCATCAGTATCGACGATTTCGGTACGGGTTACTCGTCGCTCGCCTATCTACGGCAGTTTCCCATTGATCGATTGAAAATCGATCGGGCCTTTGTGAAGGATATTCCCGAGAGCGACGACGGGGTGATCGCATCGAGCGTGATCGTGCTGGCGAAGGCGCTGGGGCTCAAGGTTCTAGCTGAGGGCGTGGAGACCGAGGAGCATCTGGAGTTCCTCAAGGCGAACGACTGCGATGAGTACCAAGGCTATTACACGAGTCGGCCAGTTTCGGCAGAGGAAGTCGTGGTGTTCTT
>JAGQPK010000756.1 GCA_020426755.1 Planctomycetales bacterium | reverse complement strand
TGCGGCACGCGACGACAGCACAGATGCACCCGCCAGCGATGCCAGTTTTACCGCCACGCTGGAAGCAAGCGGCTTGGTCACCTACAATGAGTTGACTCGGGTGGTATGCGCAATAGGACTCTCCTACGTATCCCCCCATAGGAAAACGCGTTACGTTCGGCGGTCGATTCCAGCCGGACGTTCAAATCTGGAGGTCACCGCGACATGCGAGATCTAGTTAAATCGTGGTTTGTTCGAGTGGCTTTGGCGGCCATTGGCGGATTGGGGCTGATGGTCTCGAGCGCCCTAGCCTGCCCTTTCTGCACATCGGTCGCTCAGACCTTCAGCGAAGAAATCAACTCGATGCAAGTGGCCGTTTTGGCGACGTTGATCGAGGGTCCACCGCCTGCCACCGAAACAGACAACGACCCGAACGCGCCGCTGCCCAAAGCGAAATTCAAAATCAGCTACGTGATCAAAGGTGCCGAGTGGGTTGCCGAGGACAGTACGATCGAGGTGCTGTTCTTTAGCGAACCGAACAAGGACCGTGCCTACCTGATCATGGGAACCGATGCGCCGCAGGTCACGTGGTCGACACCACTGCCGTTGTCCGGTCGGGCGCGCGGATACGTGCTCCAACTTTCCGGTTTGCCGTCCGATGCGAAGCGGCTGGAATTCTTTCAAGAGTACTTGGAAGATGAAGACGAAATGCTCGCGCGGGATGCTTACGACGAGTTTGCCAAGGCACCGTATAGCGATGTCAAGTTGCTCAAGGACAAAATGCACCATGATCGGCTGATCGCTTGGGCCAAGGATAGCAAGATCCCGGCCAGCCGCCGTCGACTCTACTACACCATGCTAGGTGTCTGCGGTAAGCCCGCCGACGCGCCGTTGCTCGAAGAGCTGATGGTGTCCGAAGATCGCAAGATGAAGGCCGGGCTGGACGCCATGATTGCCTGCTACTTAATTTTAAAAGGTGAACCCGGTCTCGATGAAATTGACACCATTTTTCTGAAGAACGCCAAGGCCGAATACGCCGATACCTACGCGGCGATTATGGCTATTCGGTTTCATGGGACGGAAACGAGCGTGCTGCCCAAAAAGCGACTCGTGCAGTCGCTCCGGCACCTGCTCGGCCGCCCCGAACTCGCCGACCTCGTCATCCCGGATCTGGCCAAGTGGGAGGACTGGGAAGTCATGCCTCAATTAATCCGCCTGTTCAAAGAAGCGGATGAGAAATCGAGTTGGGTGCGCGTGCCGGTCGTCAACTACTTGCGATCGTGCCCGCTGCCCGAAGCGAAAGAAGCCATCAAGGAACTCGAGAAGATCGATCCTGAATCGGTGAAGCGAGCGCAAACGTTCTTTCCCTTTGACTCGGAAGGCAACGGCGGCGGCGCTCAGCCCAAGCAGGAGGATTCGACGAAGACGTCGGCGCTAACGAGCCCAGCTCGACCGCTGGCCGTGTTCATCCCTGGTCCCCCCGCGACTGCGGCGGATGGTGCGGCGACGTTGCTCGCCTCCACAGCAGCTCCATCGTTAGATGAAGTTGACTCGAGCGACGACGCTAACGACGCTGCCGCTGCGACAACCGAATCCGCGACGGATGCGGCCGATGGCGACGCGGAGTCAGCGCAAGATCTCGGTACGAGCCCCGATGCGGACGGCACCGATAGCGCCGCGAGCAAATCAGACGGCGAAGTTGCTTCGTTGAGCCGAGCTCCGAATCGCGAGGCAGTGCGTCGTGAATTGCTGGCGGTGCCGAACCGGGCCACGTTGTTGGGCGTACCGATCGTCGCGGGCGTCGTGTTACTGTATACGCTCGGCTGGATCTTGGGTGTCCCATTTGGACGAAAACAGGCGTAGGCTTCGATGACGACAGCGGAACGAATGGCGAACGAGAATCACGAGTCGGGCGATCCCTATCTGCAGTACCGCGCGTTGAGCGTTTCGGCGGTGGCATCCATGATCTTGGCGATCATGTCGTTGCCGGCCTTACTGCTGCCCACGCTGCTGATTCTGCCTGCGATCGGGATTGCCGTGGGGCTCTACAGCGTTGCGACGCTACGCAAGCGGCAGTCCGAATTCGTCGGCTATAAAGTAGCCGTGGTCGGCTTAATTGCCAGCTTCTTGATTTTGGCGACGGGGGGAGGCTACGCGTTTTACGACTACTCCACTGAAGTGCCGGAAGGTTATGAGCGAATCAGTTTTGAGCAGCTTCAGCCGGACAAGGTTAACGCCCCGCAATTCCCAATTCCGCCCTCAGCGGTGGCGCTGGACGGCAAGCGAATTTTCGTCAAAGGCTACGTCCATCCAGGACTCGATCGCCGCAAGGGCATTCGCCAGTTCGTTCTAGTGCCAGACATGAAGACCTGCTGCTTCGGCGGACAGCCGGAACTGACGGACATGATCGAGGTCACGTTGAAAGAGCCACTGCGAATCGATTACTCTTATGCACGTCGGCGACTCGCCGGCGTTTTAAAAGTCAGCCCGCACAAGAAGCCCGTGTCGGGGCTCGACGGCGTTTACTATCAACTGGAAGCCGACTACGTCCGCTAGCGTGGCGGTCGCCGCCCAGCCCCCACGCCTCACCGAACGATGCCATGACCGCCCGACTCCGCCACCACGTTCGCTCGAATAACTACGCGATTGGTCTCGTCTGTATCTTGCTGCTATTCGGTTGCAAACCGAACACATCTGCGCCTTCGTCAAACCCTGTGACGGCGTCTCAGGCCGACACCTCAGGCGAATCATCGAACTCAACGGACGCAGCCACCTCGACAGAAGCGCCTAGCGTAACTCCTGGCGACGACGCGGACACGGCGAGCGAGACCGCTGACGACTCGGTGTCACCCGGTGTCACGCAGCCAAGCAGACGAGGCCGCGGAGGAGATTGTTTTCGAGGACATCGAGCTGCCGATCCAAGCCGACATTGTCTTTCGCCCGTTCATGCTGACGGATCGCGTCAAGGATCTGGACGGTAAGCGGATTCGCATCAGCGGCTACATGCTGCCGGATTCCAAAACGAAGAATATTCAAGAGTTCGTGTTGCTGAAGAACACGGAGTGCAAGTTCGGTCCAGGCGGCCAAGCCGATCACTTGCTTAACGTCCTACTGGTGCCCGGCGTGACCGCTCGATTCGAAGCGGAAGCCATTTCGGTGGAAGGCGTTTTCGAAGTCAATCCGTTCACCGGCCCGGACGGCAATACGTGGTCGATCTACGAC
>JAGQPK010000755.1 GCA_020426755.1 Planctomycetales bacterium | reverse complement strand
CTGATTGGTACGGTGGTGAACAACCCGATTTTGATTGTCCATCAAACGCTCAATCACATTCGCGAAGATCAAATGTCGGTACAAGAGGCGTTGTTGTCCAGCGTCGCCACCCGCATTCGACCCATCTTCATGACCACGACCACGACGCTGTTCGGCTTGGCTCCTTTGGTATTCTTTCCCGGGGCCGGCAGTGAACTCTATCGAGGGCTAGGCAGCGTCGTGCTCGGCGGTTTGCTGATTTCGACTCTTTTCACGCTAATTTTGGTGCCCACGCTTTTTACGTTGACGATGGACTTCAAGTCGGCTGTAATCCGCTATTGGCGAGGTGACAACGGGACGTCCTCTGGGGATGGCTCAGTCCGCATCGCCGTCGGCGAATCACAAGCCTCCAGCGCGAGCGTCGACAATTCACCTACCGTCGCGCCCCGAAGTTCCCTCCAAAGCTAAAGCGAAAAAAGGCCCCTCGGAAATGATCTTCGTTTCCCTCTGCAGCGCGCTGCTGCTCGCAGCCGTTGACGAATCCGTATTTCAAGAAGGCGTACGTTCGACAGAATCGCAGTCCGCTGAAGTTCAGGCGACACAGTTCCATGTGCCACCGGGCTTTGAGGTGCAGCTAGTCGCCGCCGAACCCGATCTGCAGAAGCCCATGAATTTGGCCTTTGATGGTCGAGGGCGGCTGTGGGTCTCGGGCTCGATCGAGTATCCCTGGGCAGCACAGGGTGAAGGCCGCGACACGATTAAGGTGCTCGAAGATACGAATGGCGATGGGCGAGCGGATCGGATTAGCACGTTTGCCGACCGGCTGAACATCCCGATGGGACTATATCCTTATCGCGACGGTGTGATTGCCTATACGGTTTCCGAGATCGTCTTTCTTCGCGATACCGATCACGACGGCAAAGCTGATCGTCGCGAAGTACTCTACGGACCACTCGATTCACCCGTCGACACGCACGGGATGCAAAACGCATTTCGCCGTGGACCAGACGGCTGGCTTTATATCAACCACGGCTTCGCCAATCGTACCACCATTCGCGGCGGCGATGGCTCGTCGATCCAATTGCATAGTGGCAATACGTATCGCGTGCGACTTGATGGCTCACGAGTTGAACAGTACTCGTGGGGCCAGGTTAATCCATTCGGTAGTGAGTTTACTGAGTGGGGTGATCTGGTGACAGCGGATTGTCACAGCAAGCCACTGACGTTGGCAATGCCCGGAGCGTACTACTCAAGCTTTGGCAAACCGCATGATGGCTTGGGTTACGCACCAGAACTAATGAGTCACCATCACGGCTCTACCGGCCTGGCGGGTGTGGCCTACTACAGCAGCGGCAATTGGCCGGAGGAGTATCGGCGGAACATTCTGGTCGGCAACGTGGTGACAAGTCGCATTCATCGGGACCATCTAGAATTCACTGGCGCGACGGCGGCCGCGGTCGAAATGCCAGACTTTCTCACGTGTGATGATCCGTGGTTTCGTCCGGTTGATTTGCGATTTGGGCCCGACGGAGCGCTCTACATAGCCGACTTTTACAATCGGATCATCGGTCACTACGAAGTGCCGCTCACGCATCCGGGGCGTGATCGGACGAGTGGCCGTATTTGGCGTGTCGTGTATCGTGGCAAGGCGAACGCTTTCGGACAGAAGGAGCATCCGCCAAGTCTGCAACACGCTTCTGCACAAGAATTAATCGAAGCCACCGCTTCGCCGATACTGGCCCGGCAGTCGTTGGCCGCGGATCAGCTAACTGATCGAATCGGTGAAGCAGGAGTGCCGCTGCTGCGGAAGGTTCTTGCTTCAAACAATTCGGATGAAGCAAATGAATCGCGACGGCTGTGGGCGAGATGGGTGTTGCACCGGCTTGGCAAACTGACGGCGGCCGACCGTTTGGCGGCGCTTGAGCAAGAGTCATCCGTGCGGGGGCAGTTGCATGCTCTCCGCTTGTTGACTGCGGCGGCAGAACTGACAACCGCAGAACGCGGTTTGCTGGTAGAACGTCTGCAGGATCCGCGCGCGAACGTGCAACGAATTGCCGCTGAAGCCGCGGCCGCTCATCCCCATCCAGATCAGGTTCGTGCGCTCCTCGACACACTGTCAGCGGTGCCACCGACGGATGTTGCGTTACGCCATATGTTGCGGATTGCGCTGCGGAATCATATGCGACAAGATGTGAACATGGCAGCGATTCAGGCCATGGAGTTGTCGGCTACCGACGAAGAGTCGCTGATGAGCGTCTCTCTGGCCGTTCCCACTGCGCCAGTTGCCGCGTGGATGCTTGATCGGTTACAGCGCCCGGATGCAGTGCCGCGCGACGAAGCGCACCTGGGGGAACTGATTCAGCACATCGTTCGTTACGCACCCACAGAACGTGTGGCCGACGTGGTAGGTTTTGCTCGCGCCGCCAGTCGCCACGATGTCGCGAAAGCAGTTGCCCTCTTCCAAAGTCTGCGCGGTGAACGTCCGTTGACGAATGACACTCGGAGTGTTCTGCTCCGAGAATGGGGCGGCGAACTCGTTTCGCAACTGGTGCAGACAATCGAGACAAGTGGCCCACAATGGCACGCCAGTGGCGACGTCGATTGGCAATTCGAAACTCGCACCGCCCGTGATGGTCAGAAAGGTCAGTACTTGAGTAGCCTGCCGAGCGGCGAAACGCTGACTGGCTCGCTCATCTCGTCGCCATTCGCGGCGCCGCGCGAGCTTCGCTTCTTTCTGTGCGGACATCGTGGCGATCCCAACCAGATCGCATCGCCACCTGGTGATCGTACTGACGATATTCAGCGTGTTGTCGAAGAAGATACGTACGTTCAATTGATTGACGCAGAAACGGGACGCGTTTTGCACCGAGCATTCCCGCCACGGAACGATATGGCGGTGGAGGTTCGTTGGGACTGCGTTGAACTCGCTGGACGTTCCGTTCAATTCGAGCTCGTCGACCGTTGCCGAGCGACCGCGTATGCTTGGTTGGCAGTCGCGCGCATGAGTGGTCCGCTCGATAGTACGTTAACCTACACGCCATCGATGATCGGAGGTTGGCAACAAACGGTCGCTGAACTGTCCGTACTCCTGAATCAGTCCGAGCGAATTCCGGTGCTGCGGAAGTGGGTGACACAAGGTAGTACGGCGGCGGCGCGAGGCGCTGCTGCAATGAGTGTCGCCCAGCTAAGCAATCAACCACTACAATTGGTCGCCGCCTCACTAT
>JAGQPK010000754.1 GCA_020426755.1 Planctomycetales bacterium | reverse complement strand
TTTCCGTGGCGTCGGCGAGTGCTAGTAACGCGGCGGCATTGAGCCCGCTTTGCAGCGTCAGGTGACGTTGCCAATACGTCGGCCATTGAGATATCGGTGTGGGGCAATCCGTGCGAATCTGTTCGTCGAAGTATGGCGAACGGTATTTGTGTGCTTCACACCGCTCGTGAATGCCTGGGTCGTACGTCTCTTGGAAGTACTCGTTGACAGTGACGAATTTTCCCAGCGAGCGTGTGTAGCGGGTCGCGCGTTGCAGTTCGAAAAACCAGGGGCTGACCGTGCCCGCCCAATGGACGAAACCACGCGTAGCAATGTGGTCCATGTCCATTGTTTCACTGAGCTTAGTCGCGAGATTCAAAAACGTTTGCGGTTGGGTAGCGTCCAGCGGCGCACGCATGATTGCGTCCAGCGCGAATTGTCCGTCGCCTTCCCAGCGAGACTTGGCTTGAGTGGCTTCCGGAAAGTGTCCGCCGTCAAAGGTGGCGTGGAGTGCTCCGGCAAAACCGTGGCGAAGAAGCAGTTGCGGTAGCGCAGATGAGAGGCCAAATGTGCGTCTGCCGAAGACTTGCGGACGCTGACCCAAGCGGCGTTCGTAGATCGCCAGCGCCAATTGGAGTTGCCGATCGATCGTCGCGAGCGACACGTGTGACGCTTCAGTGTCACTCGTGGGCCCGCCAATGATCGCGAGTCGTTCTTCTGCGAGCGCTGTCTGCAGTGCCTGCCAAGTCGCGGGACATTCGCTGGAAAGTGTGTCCAGTAGTTCAGGTGAAAGGATGACGTTGGTTGGAGTGGGGCCGCCAAGCTGGCGTTGGAGCGGCTCCCCCGCGAGCGTCGGTGCCGTCAGCGCGAAGTCCAGCAGGTAGACGTCGACCGCGTAGTAATGGTCACGCTCTTGTGACAAGAAATCGTAACAGCTCTGCAGCAGCGTCATTGTCTGCTCTGCGTCGCCGGCAATAGCGCAGTCGGCGGCACTGACCAGGTTGTCGGCGAATGCCGTTTCTAGGACGCGAGTTGAGTAACGCATCCGCTTCGTCAGCAGTTCGATCTGCAGATAGGCATAGCCGAGGGCCATGAATTCGGCGGCCAGCTCGTCGTCCACCGCATCGTCCGTGGCCCAGTCAGCGCGAGCGGCGGCTAAGATTTCTTGGCGATCGGTCAAACCTCGGATCAAACGCCCCCCCGCAGACGTGACTTGTTCGCTCAGCCCGTCGGCGGCCACGTTCTCGTGGCATGGGGGCAAGACCACCAGTCGAGCGACATCCGAGGAGGGCAGGGTGTCGACGCGGAGCCACGTCGGCATCTTACGGCTATTGGCAATCAGCAAGGGGTGCCACAGTGCGGTCCACGCCGCCAACAAGCCGTCGGCGTCCGCGCCCGCCAGGTGGACGGGAAAATCCTGGAATGTGTGGCACGCCAACAGGATGGCAACTTCGTCAAATTTCATTTGCGCAACGACCTTCGCGAGAGTGACTGTCCTGCCAAAATCGTATCGGTTGACCGTCAGCGCGTCGACCGGGCTTAACCTGCGGCGCTCATCGGTATCTCGTTGGCTTAAGCGGCTTTGCGTCGGCGTGGATTCTGCCGGATCTGTTTGACAATCGGACCTTGCCGTCGATACACTGAAACGTACCGTCGGCGTGTTCTCGCGTCGGCCAAGGAACAGAGCAACTCATCTCACACAGACCCTCTGGCAGGCCAGGAAGCAGCTCGCTACACGCGTGTTGAGCGGCCTTTTTGCATTGATATACGCGGCCGTCAAACGGATTCGTGCGACGGAGACAGATTGTATTTAGGGGATCATTTCATGGCTTCAGTCGGCGCAGTTTGGGGGATCGACATCGGGCAGTGCGCGCTCAAGGCCCTACGTTGTCGGCTCAGCGACGACGGCGAAACGCTGATCGCCGAAGCGTTCGATTATATTGAATATCCCAAGATTCTGACCGAGCCTGATGCGAATCCTGAACAGTTGGTTCGCGACGCGATGAAGCAGTTCTTGGCGAATAACGCGGTGCGTGATGCCAAAGTTGCCATCTCCGTGCCCGGTCAAAGTGGCTTAGCGCGGTTTATCAAATTGCCGCCGGTCGAAGCCAAGAAGATCCCCGACATTGTTAAGTATGAAGCGAAGCAGCAGATTCCGTTTTCGCTGGATGACGTGATTTGGGATTACCAGCCTCTGCTCGGCGGACTGCAGGACGAAGGCGTGGCGCTCGAGACGGAAGTCGGTCTGTTCGCGATGAAACGCGACCAAGTGTTTCGCGCTCTGCGACCGTTCCGCGATGCCGGTATCGAACTGGATGTCGTGCAGTTGACACCGATCGCGATTTATAACGCAGTCGGCTACGGCGTGTTGGAAAACGTGCCACGCCCCGAGGATTACGATCCCGAGAATCCACCGAAATCGGTTGCTGTCATCTCGATGGGCACCGACACGACGGATTTAGTGGTGACCAACGGATTCCGAATTTGGCAACGCAGCATTCCCATCGGCGGCAGCCACTTTACGAAGCAGTTAACCAAAGAGATGAAACTGACCTTCGCCAAGGCAGAACATCTCAAACGTAACGCCCGCCAGGCCGAAGATCCCAAGGCCGTCTTCCAGGCGATGCGGCCCGTGTTCAACGATTTCGTGCAAGAGTTGCAACGCAGCTTGGGATACTTTCGCAGCATTGATCGGCGCGCGCAGATCACACAGGCAGTGGCCTTGGGCAACGCGATGCTCCTGCCGGGACTGCAGCCGTACATCGAAAAGAACTTGGAACTGCCCGTCCAACGTGTCAGCGAGTATCGGCGTCTGGAAGGTTCGTCCGTCGTCTCGACACCCAAGTTTCAAGACAACGTGTTGTCGTTTGCCGTGGCATACGGCCTTTGCTTGCAAGGCTTATCACGCAGCCGCTTGAAGACGAACTTGATTCCGCGCGAACTCGTCACGGCTCGGCTGATTCGCCGCAAGAAGCCGTGGGCGCTGTTGGCAATGACGGTGTTCTTCGTTGGTTTGTGCTTCAACTATCTATTCCAATGGAGCCGCTGGCGTGACGCGCACGAAGACAACTTCGCGGCGGAAAAGAACACCGTACAGGCCGTGTCCAGCGAAAGCAGTACGCTGAAGGCGAAAGACGATGAGTTGATCGCGGAGTTCGAAAAACTCAAGAAGCGCGGCAACGAGGTCGTCGGCGGGGCCGATGCGCGGTTCCTTATGCTGGAACT
>JAGQPK010000753.1 GCA_020426755.1 Planctomycetales bacterium | reverse complement strand
CAGTTCGATGCTCTACCCACTGAGCTACAAAGCAAGCCAAAGGTTCGCTTTGGCGGGATTTGAACCCGCGACCGTCGCGTGATGTAGTCCAACCTGGCAGTCAATCGTGTATGGTTTGCGACGGATCGACGAGGTAACAGCTCAGATGGTTCACATTAGCAATATGTAATCCAAGCCTGCAGTCGATTCGTCAGAAACGCTGGTGGGAGTCGAACCCACTTCGACCGGGTTGCAGCCGGTTGCCTGGCCATCTGGCTCCAGCGTCGTGTTTATCAGTAGCCCGTCCAGGAGTTGAACCTGGCCTACGACCTTCGCAATGTCGCGTGCAGTCCGCCACACTCACAGGCTGTAAGTACCTCGCCAGGGAATCGAACCCCGTCTTGCAGATTCGAAGTCTGCCGTGCTCGTCCGTCACACTCGCAAGGCGTAGTAGGTGCGTCCAGGAATCGAACCAGCAACCGAGCACAGGCGACTCAACGTCGCCTGCGCGCAGGGCGGTAGCTGCTACATCTTGGACGGACTTAGCATCTCGACCCGGAATCGAACCGGGACCTGAGCCTGAGGAGGGCCCCATGCCATCCTTTACACCATCGAGAAATGGAGCCGACGACTGGATTCGTACCAGCATCGGCCGCCCGTCTCAGCTAACACTGTCAAGACCGGCGCCTTTCTCAGTCGAGTCACGTCGGCACAGCACGAGCGCAAGGATTCGAACCCTGTCCGTCAGTTTTGGAGGCTGACTGCTCTCCCAGGAGCACACTCGCATCGCGAGAGGACAAGAGGTCAGAGGCCGGAGGTCAGGGATAAGTTCGCGACACGCGATTCTTATTTGCCCTGGCTTCCGACCTCCGGCCTCTCACCTCTTTCCTAAGGGTATCCGACGGGATTCGAACCCGTACTTCCTGCTTCACAGGCAGGCGTGCGTACCAGGTACACCACAGACACCATAAGTTGGGCCGCCGTCGCCGACGGCCCAACGGTCAGTCGATGAATGCCACGTGCCGCATGGCCACCGATTCGGTCTCGGTGTTCATGAGCACCTGGTGCCATTCGTGCAGCACGATCGTCTTGTGATCGGCGTGGCGGATCTTGCCGCGGACGAACACCTGCGGGTTGCGTCGCTGGGCGACCCAGTGCAAGCTGCGCAACTTGGGCTGCCGGCTCAGCAGTCGCTGGTGTTCGCGCGGGGTCAATCCCTGCGGGTGCTGGACGCTGACGTAGACGAGTTCGCCTCCGTCACGGACCAGTTCCTCGACCAGGTGCGGCTTGCCATTGCCGCGACGCAGCGGTTCGTTCCGCAGGACCAGTTCCTCATTGACACGCACCCACTTGGGGACGGGGATGAAGAACCACTCGCCCTGGCGGAGGAACGCCTCGTTGCGACGCCGGTTCCGCTTGTTGGTCTTCACCTGCAGCTGGTTCTGCCGGAACTGTACCGGTCGCGGCTTGAGCGCCTCCATCGCCGTAACGACGGTGGACGCTCCGGACCGCTCGGGCACGGCGGCGACGAACCAGTGCCGCTCGTCGTGGCCGCACAGAAACTTGTGCTTGCCGTCCTCGTCGCGCGACATCAACAGCAGATGTCGCTGACGGGGTCGGGCGTCCACGACCAGCAGTTCCGGCGACCGCCGGGCCGGGACCTTAACGTCGAAGTACTCGCCTTCGCCGTCGCGGTCGATGTCGATCGCGACGGAGTCGCGTCGGGCCGAGCGGTCGACCTTGGCACGCGCGCCGATCTTGGCGAAGTGCCGCTCAATCAAGTGCGCGTTCATGGGAACGTCCTCCAAGGACAAGGAATTGAAAAACAACAACGTCGGCAGCAGCTTGACCAGAATTCGAACCTGGATTCCTGCCTTTGAATTGCAGAACGATCGACCGTTTCACATGTAGGCGTGCGAGCCAACTACTCCACAGACAGCATCGTTGCTACGATGACACAGATCTCCTCCGCTTGGTTCTCTTTGTCTGCTGACCTTCTGCATGTCCAATCGTCACGAAATACTTGAGAATTCGCTCAGGGCGGCTGGTGACTGGCGTTCAAAAGGCGAGGCACGTCGCGAGTGCACTTGTCTCGAACATGCAATCTCAACAATGCTCCAGATCGCTGTCGCAGAGCATGATGACGTGGCAGCTGGTATCAACTCACTGGTAACTGCGAACGCACCCAATGCCTTGTCCCGGATTGCCGACCTCAACGCTGAGTTCCATAAATCGCTCCTTGGCGACCCCAAAGGCAAAGTTCCAGCAGTCTCGAACGACATAACGCCGGTTCACGTCTCATGGCTACTCGGCGAAATCGACTCAGCGACGCGCTTGCTATCAATCTGTGTTGATGAGGACGTTAGAAAACGTCACCCACTCACTAAGTTCTGGCGCGAGTACTATCGGGCGATGGTTTGTCTTTCGCGATTCGCCGCCTATGAGCCCGATCCTCCAAAGACAAGAGGCTACGAGAAGTACTGGCTTCCGTACCTCACGCTCGTGTCCGACTTGGTCCACAAACGGGATATGAAGGCAACGAGAGAACGACTTGATGAACTATTTGCAGAGCGGAACATGGATCGCCGATTGACCGACTGGAAGGGACACGATGGCGATGGGAACCAGCCCGTTTGCTGGGACTTTCGCAAAGTGTCGATCTTGGCATTTGCTGAGTCTCGCAACGAGGCAACCTGACTTCAGCGGCCCGACCAGGATTCGAACCTGGAACCCCGCGTTAGAAGCACGGGATGATCGTCCGTTTCACCATCGAGCCATTCGTTTGGCGTTGAGCGGAAGGCATGGGATTTGAACCCATATGACCCTTGTCGAGTCGCACGGTTTAGCAAACCGGCCCGGCGAACCCTATCCGGCCACCTTCCAGAATCTGTCTGTGGACCCACTGGGAATTGAACCCAGCCCCGTGATCAATCAACGCTGGCGACCTGCCGAGCCGGCGTCGTCCCGTTGGACCATGAGCCCGCGTATCGAGTGGACTGAAAGGGAATCGAACCCTTCGCACCGACTTTGCATGAGTCAGTCGCCCCCTTGGAACATGCCAGCCCGCGATTGTCGTCAATTGCTTTCGCCCTGCGCTCGCTTGCCTTCTGGGCAAGCGTGCTCGGTTGAAGGTCCGTCCGGGACTTGAACCCGGTCTTCGTCCTTACCACGGACGCGTGCGGCCGCAACACTTACAGACCAAAGTGATCCCGGATGGAGTCGAACCATC
>JAGQPK010000752.1 GCA_020426755.1 Planctomycetales bacterium | reverse complement strand
ACGGAATCGTAAACGAGTTCATGCTGTCGCTACGCGACGCAACCTGCATCTCTGCCCGCGATTACCGGCGATAAATCGCCGGCCTACCGTCATGTTGTCGCTACGCGACGAATTGTCGGGAACCCGAGCACCTACCCAACCGGAATCGCAGCACCTACCAAAACCGCAGACCTGACAACGAGTACGAAGACTCGATTATTGCTGTCGTGCTCGTACTCCTTACTCGTACTCCTTACTCGTACTCCTTACTCGTACTCCTTACTCGTACTCCTTACTCGTACTCCTACTCCTACTCGATACCAATCGAATCAAAGCGGCGTCAAGAACCGACGCTAACGCGTTGCAGCGAACTACGTATCAATTCTGAGAAAGGCATTGCATGACTAGCCGCGAGATGCCGGATTGGGTTTGTATTCGTGTCCGCGATCGCGGATGACTTCGGCCTTGATAATCCGGTCGGGTGCGATGGCCGTCTGCTTGGCATCATCCGGATTGCGTCGCTGCAGCTTGGCCAGTACGTCGATGCCTTCAACGACTCGGCCGAAGACGGTATGTGCACCGTTTAAGTGCGGCGTGGGCAAAAAGGTGAGAAAGAATTGCGAGCCTCCTGTGTTTGGCTCGGCGCTCTTTGCCATACTCAAGCTACCGCGAAAATGATTGCGATGATTCTCCTTTAGGCATTCGCAAAAGATCGTGTAGCCTGGGCCGCCTGTACCGTCACCGCGCGGGTCACCGCCTTGCGCCATGAAGCCTGGCAAGACGCGATGAAAGACCAGACCGTCGTAAAAGCCCTTCTTCACCAAGGCGATAAAGTTCCCCACCGTGTCGGGCGCCTCATTCTCAAATAGTTCGAGCACGATCGTGCCCTTCGACGTCTGTAGTTTGACACGCGGTAAGTCGTCAGCCGTCGCTTCCGCTGCACGCAGACCCTGCTCTACCTCCCATGCGCGCCGGACTTCAGGAATTGCCGGCAGATAGTTGCTGCCCTTATCAATCACCGCGTATGCCTGCGCTTCCTTCAGATACTTTTCCGCATTGTCAAAATCATGCGTCGCATAAGCGGCCACGCCTGCCAAGTCGTAGACAGCTTTGTCTTCCGGGACGCCGTTAGGGCCGTTCTCAATTAACAGCTTGCCCAGTTCATAGCCTGACTCGAACTCATCCCGGTCCACCTCGTCTTTTAGCAAGGTAACAAGGAACGAAGTCAAGTCGGTGTCGGTTCCAGGAGATTCCGCGTAAGCTGCCATCGCCGCACGACGTACTTCCGGGAGCATTTTGCGTCCACGATCAAGTTCCGTCAGAAACTGTTGCCGCAACTCGTCCGTCTCATCGGCCTCGGCCAGAGCGAACTTCTCTTCCAAGTCGCGCAATGTCTTGAGCAGCTCTTTCCAATTCTTGAACACCCGGTCGAATTCCGCTCGCGCCGGACCAACGGGTGGCTTGGTTGCTGCGGTTGTCGATTCCGCGGAGGTATCCGCATCCGTACTAGCAGGTGTAACGTCTTGCCCGCGGACAGGTTCGTTGACGCGAGCAACAACGCAACAGTTCAATAACAACAACAGAGCGAGACGTTTCATATAGCGAATGTTCATTGCAAATTCGTTGAACCTCGAAGTCGAACCGGCATCCACCACTTACCGAGTAAGCCGCCATCATGTTTGATTTTAACCGCTCATTCAAGCAGGCGGCGATAGAGCGCTAGAGTGTCTTCGGCCATCCGCTCGGCACTATGTCGAGCCGTGACAGCCGAACGTCCAGCTGTCGCCAACTGCTGACGACGGTCGGCATCCAAGAGCAGCCCCTGGATCGCATCCGCCAGGTGTCCTGCATCATGCGGAGTGCACAGGAGGCCGCCCTGAGTGGACTCGATTAACTCAGGAAACGATCCGTGTGCCGGCAGCACCACGGGCACTCCCGACGCGAGCGATTCCAGCACGTACAGCCCCTTGGCGTCTTGATAGATCGTGGGTACCGAAAACAGATCGATCTCGGAGAAGAACTGCACCTTGCCGGCCCGATCAACTTCGCCGCGATACTCGAAGTCATCAGCAAAGCCCGCGTCGCGCAAACGCTGAAACTGTTCTTCCGCGTAAGCACGGTTCTGGTTTCCCATCCAACCAGCCAGCAACAATTTGGCCGCCGGCGCATCGGTTCTCCGCCGCATCTCGATGTACGCATCAACCAGATGGTGCAGACCTTTCTCGGGAGCCAGCCGCGCCAAGTAGCCGATGGTCGGTGTGCTGCTTTCCGGCCGCTGGATGATCCCCGGCACATTGCGAAAGTCGTGCACGTTGATGCCCAACGGAATCACGTGAAACCGATCCTTCGGCAGCTTTAAATAGTCTTGCATGTACTCGGCATAAAACCGATTGAAGACCACAAACGCATCCACGTGCTCGGCCAATTCCTGTATCGCACCGATCGCGCGATCACGATCTCGTTGCGGTAGCGTATCCAAAAAGACATCGTCGCCTTGCAGCGTCACAATGATCGGAACACCAAGGCGTGACTTAATCGCGGCCGCGCTGCCGGCAATCAAGACATTGGAGAAGTTGACCACATCCGGCTGCAGTGTCTCGCTCAACCAACGCGTCAGTCGATCGACCTCCTTACGTTGATTGCCCTGCGAGCCACGCAACATCGAGACGGTCAGGGCACCGAGGATCTTCGGATCCGGAGTCGCGCCATTCTTTGCCACTCGACGAATCAGCCAGGGCAAATCGAGCCAGCGGTCGATGAACGCCGGCACATACCGGAACAACGGCACACGCTGCTGCAAGTAAACGTTGACTCCGCCGTAAAACACCTGATCGATACTAACGTCCGCTTCGTCAGTTCGGATGGGCGTGTAGGTAGGAACCAGCACCGCATCGACGCCCATTCGTGTCAACGCAACCACGAGCGCATTGTCGCGCAAGCAGCTACCGCAAATCATGCCTGCCGCTCCTGCGGTCAGGTAAGCAATCCGCGGCGCCGGTTGGTCAGCTGTCATAAGTTGGGTCGCTTACGCTTTCTGATCGGGGCACCCGGAACTTCCAATCGAGCGGTCGCCAGTCGCTGCCGCACTTCGTCGATCGCCGTCTCTTTCACGGCAACCACATTGTCCAACTGATCGAGCGTCAAGGCGGGAAAGTCCAGCTCATTACGATCCGCATCATAAAGCCCCAGTCGATAACCGTGGCCTTCGATCTCCGTCTTGAATCGCTCCG
>JAGQPK010000751.1 GCA_020426755.1 Planctomycetales bacterium | reverse complement strand
TACGAGGGTGATGCGAATCGAGATGGAGCCTTCGATAGCTCGGATCTCGCTGCCGTCTTCGCTGTCGGAAAGTATGATCTGGACGTCGACGCCGGTTGGTCCGACGGTGACTGGACCGGCGATGTCCGGTTTAACTCAGCCGACCTGATTGCGGCCATGCAAACGGGCGCTTACGAGAAGAGTCAGGCCGCCGCACAGGTGCCCGAACCGAGCACCGGCATAACGACACTAATCGGGCTGATGGCCGTCCACTTCCATCGGCGACGAGAACGGTCCACGAGGTAGACCACTGGCAGTGTGTCATATTAATGGAAGCAGCACAGTTGTTGTGCCTTCCTAGCTCGGAACCGCCGCTCGGTGATCGATGCCGCGCTACATCGAGCATTCCTCGTTGAGTAGTTAGAACGACGAAAGTGGCGGAGAGCTGACACAGACGATGCACTCAACTCGCAAACGGCGTCGCCACTTTCTTCTAGCAATTGAATCCCTGGAGTTGCGCCGCTGCTTGTCAGTCGACGGTGTGACTCGCCAATCGATCGAACTGCCCAGCGGTACACCACGTGCGATCATCACTGCTGACGTCGATACAGATGGCGACACGGATATCCTTGTCACGTTCTTAGGCAACACCGATGCACCGGTTTGGGTAGAGAACACGGGCAACGCATTCACCAGCGTTCATTCGATCGCTGCACCCAACGGTCTGGCGCGAGAAATGATCGCGCGCGATTTTGATGGCGACGGTGACCTGGACTTGCTATTCGGCAATCGCGCTGACAATCGAACGTTCCTGCTTCGCAACCAGGACAGTCACGGCACGTTTGCAGGTCCCGTGTTGCTGGGCAACGATAGGTCCGAGGCGATCAACGTGGGAGATCTCGACGGCGATGGCGATCTCGATATTGTCGCAGCGCGGCGCGACAACAACACGCTGATCTGGTACGAAAACCTCGACGGTTCGGGCAATTTTGGCTCTGAGAACGTGATCGCAGAGCAGGTATCGACGAAAGGTTTTGCACTTACGGATCTAAACAGCGATGGCAATTTGGATATCGTTTATTCGACCGTGACGGGCGAATTGGGTTGGATTTCCAACCAAGGTGCAGGGCGGCCAATGGGTAGCTTCCAACTAATCGCAGCGACACCCTACATCGTCCGCAGCGTATCGGCTGATGACTTCAATGGCGATGGACGCATCGATCTCGCTGTCGCATTCGTTCGCCCCGGCACGTCCACCACGTTGGACACCATGTTCTGTGAAGTCGTTTGGTATGCCAACCTAGCCGACGGTTTTCACTCCCAGAAGGTCGCCTACCCGTCACGTCAAACTCCAGTTTTAGCGATCGACATGGATGGAGATGGTGACGTTGATCTCGTGAACAAAACTTCCATGGAATGGTACGAGAACACGCATGACCCGTTGCAATTCGGCCGTCAGCACGTGCTCACCGGTTACCAGTTTGATCCAACGTCGACGCGTGCCGTTGCCGACCTAGACGATGATGGCGACGTGGACATGATCTCGGCTGTCTTCCGATCGTCTTCGTTAGACTGGTTGAATCTGTTTCCCGAACCGAAGCAGGTTAACGAGATAGTCGTCGATACAATTCAAGATTCACTGATTCAAAACGATGGGAAGACGAGTTTACGTGAGGCAATTCGCGCCGCTGAAGCCTCCACTAGCGATGATCGAATATCCTTCGATAAGTCATTGAATGGCGGCACGATTCGTCTCGTACTGGGCGAACTTGTCGTCAATCCGCTTGGTGACTTGCAGATCGTGGGTCCGGGCGCCGGTGCGTTGACGATTGATGCGTCCGCGAATGACCCTACACCACAGATCAAACAAGGTGATGGTTCGCGCGTCGTCGCCGTTCGTTCCGATAAAGACACGCACGTGGTTATCTCGGGTGTCAGTATCACCGGCGCCGATGTCCCCTTTGGCACACTCGACGACGGCGGTGCCGTCTTTAACCGAGGATGGCTAAGCCTGCATAATGTGGTTATCAAAGGAAATCATGCCGACGGCGATGGAGGTGGAATCTATAACAGCGGAATCATCGAAGTTGATCGCGTGACGGTTCGCGATAACAGCACAGAACGAAACGGGGGCGGCATCGCCAATTCCAACGTCGCACGAATCTCTAACTCGTGGATCTCCGGCAACTCAGCACAATTGAACGGTGGCGGCGTTTACACTCAAGTCGATTTGCAGCTTGAAAGAACGACCGTTTCGGACAATCACACAGTCGGCTTCTATGGCTCAGATGGAGCTGGCGTGGCGATTCGCGCCGGTGTCGCGTTATTGACCGATAGTACCGTGGCGCGAAACGTAGTGGACTTTAGTGGTCAAGGCGCAGGCCTGCACGGCCGCGCAGCGATACTCACATTAAGAAATTCGACCGTCGCAGATAACGTGAACAACGACCCCCAAGCATACACGGGAATACTTCTGGAGGGCGGCAACCTATACCTAGAGAATTCGGTTGTCGCAGCGGATCGCCGCTTAGGTAATCCTCTAGTGGCCGCAGACCTTATCGACCTGCGGCATACCATCGTCATGACAAATCGCGGCTCGACTCTCGTACCGACAGGTCGCGTTGCCGATGCATACGGCAATTTTGTCGGCTCGGACACTTCGCCACTCGACACGGGTCTGGGCGAGTTCGGAGCTCGCGACGGCAATCCGCCAGCTTATTCACTCTTGGCGGACAGTCTGGCGATCGACGCTGGTGATAATGCCTTTACTCGATTCACCGACACCGATCAGCACGGCGTACCGCGAATTGTAGGTAGTCATGTCGATATCGGGGCATACGAGTTTGTCGCAAAAGGCAACGTGAATTACGACGAGACGATTGACGCACGCGACATCGATCGATTGTGCGCGGCAGTCCTGGACGGTGAAAACAGCTACGAATTCGATTTGAATCGCGACGGAACTGTCAACCACACTGATGTCGCAACGCTTGTCAAGGATGTCCTACACAGTGTAGTCGGCGATGCCAACCTCGATGGCATCTTTAATTCACGGGATCTCGTCGCGATCTTTCAGTACGGACTATACGAGGACTCACTTGAGCGAAATGCAGGTTGGAGCGCCGGGGATTGGAACTGCGACGGGGACTTCACATCAAGTGACCTTGTCGTGGCATTTCAATCTGGAAAGTATCAACCCTTCTAGTGTCTCAATAGTCAGGCAGTCCTAGCTT